>JBGPVQ010000231.1:0-5109 GCA_041491785.1 Gemmatimonadota bacterium
AGCGTCAGGCGATTGCCCCGGTCGCCGATCGCGTGGGTCTCCACCTGGATGCCGGCCCGGAGCGCGGCCGCGAGCATTGGCTTGAGCGCCACCGTGTCGGTAGTGATGAGCCCCACGGTCTTGGGATCGTCGGTGTAGGGAGCCAGGAGGGCCGCGCCCCGACTTCCCAGCGCGCCGTCGATCACCACCTTGATGGTGCGGACGGTGAGCCGCCCTCCGTACTCGCCCAGCACCGGGCCCTGCGCGATCAGCCGGTCGGCGTCGGTGCCCGGGCCGCCGATTGTCTTGTAGATCCGGACCTTGAGCTTCCCGTCCCCGTAGAGCCGCCGCAGCCGGTCCACGTCGGCCCAGGTACCGTTGGCGTCCTGGAGCTCGGTCCAGCCGAGGCCGATTTCCCGCTCGACTCCCTTGAGGATGGCCTCATCGCGCTCCGCGTCGCCGGTCGGGGGCACCAGCCGGCCCACCAGGCCCTGGGCACGATCGATCAGCATTCCGGTCGGCTCGCCGTCGCCGTCCTTGTTGATTGCGCCGCCTGCCGGCGGCTGGGTGTTCCGGGTGATCCCGGCGAGCCGGAGTGCGGCGCTATTGGCGATCGAGGCGTGCCCGTCGACGCGGGTTAACACCACCGGGTTGTTGGGAGCGATCCGGTCCAGGTCCTGCCGGGTGGGAAACACCGGGGGCTTCCAGAAGGTCTCGATCCACCCACGGCCGGTGACCCACTGCCCCGCCCGGGTCTGGTCCACCCGGGCTTTGACCTTGGCGAGGAAGTCCTCCAGGCTCCGGGTGCCCTCGAGGTTCAAGGTCATCTCGCGCTCACCGATGCCGGAGAGGTGCAGGTGCGCGTCGGTGAAGCCCGGGAAGATCGTGGCGCCCTTGAGATCGACGACCCGGGTATTCGAGGCCATGAACTTCTTGGCGTCGTTCTCGGACCCGACGAAGAGAATCTTGTTGCCCTTGATTCCCACCGCCTGGGCCCGGGGCTGCTTGTCGTTGGCGGTATAGACCCGCGCGTTGCGGAAGATCAGGTCGGCCACCGCCGGCTGGGCGCACGCGACGGCCGGGGCGAGCAGCGAGAGCGCGCCGGCCAGGAACGCTGACCGCATGTCAGTTCCTGCCTTTCGTCGAGTCGGATGCGTCATCGAGGGTCTTGAGGAGCTCCTTCCACTCGAACCACCCCTTCTTGCCGCGAATCCAGTGCTCCATCCACTGCATTTCGGTGTAGGACTTGAGGTACTGGTTGTGCGGATCGGGGATGCCGTGGCTGGCGCCGGGATAGACGAAGAACTCCGTCGGGACCCCGAGCTTCTTGAGCGCCATGTGGAGCTCCTCGCTCTGGGGCCGGGGCACCCGGGGGTCGCCGTCCACGACGTGAATCAGGGTCGGGGTCCTGGCGTTGTGGATGAACTTGATCGGCGACTGCCTGAGATAGCCTTCGAAATCGTCGTAGGGGAGCTTACCGCCCAGATTCCACTGCCGGACCCGCTGCACGTCGCTCTGGGCGTACATCGAGACCCAGTCCATGGTGCCCGCGCCGGTGGAGATTGCCTTGAAGCGCGTGGTGTGGGTCAGGATCCAGTTGGAGTAGTGGCCGCCCGCGCTCCACCCCAGCACCCCCATGCTGTCGGGGTGGACGATTCCCTGGGCGATGAGGTAATCCACCCCCGTCATGATGTCATCGAAGCCCTTGGTGAAGTAGTCCCCGGCCACCTCCATCCGGTGCTTCTCACCGTAGTTGGTGGAGCCGCGGTAGTTGGGCATGAGCACCGCATATCCGGCGCCGGCGTACACCTGCGAGCCGTAGCCGCCGTTGAAGCCGAGGACATCGGCCGCGGCGGGGCCGCCATGGATTGCGACGATGAGCGGATACCTCCTTCCCGGCGCATAGCCCGCCGGCTTCAGGAGTACCCCGCCCACCATCCGCCCGTCCTTCGACTTCCAGGTGATCTCCTCGGCGTCCCCCAGGGCGAACCCCGCGACCTGCGGGTTAGGATCGGTCAGCCGGACCCAGCTCGAGCGGTTGCCCAGGTCCGCTTCGGAGCGCGCGAGGTAGGCGGAGCCGGGGGTCCTGGGGTCGGCATAGGTGATCAGGATGGCACCGGTATCTTCGTCCCGCGTCGCGAACACCGACCCCTTCTCCGCGACCACCGGACGCACCGCGTTGGCGGCGAGGTCGAGGGCCAGTACCTGGTTGGTGGCCCGAACTCCGTCGACGAAGTAGATCGTCTTCCCGTCGCGGGACCACCAGCCGATGCCGAGCCCGCCGTCGTACCCCTCGCCCAGCTTCCGCCACTGCCCGCCCGCGTCGCCCACGGCGCGGAGATAAATGCGGGAATCCCGGCCGTAGACGAAATCGTTCTCCGCCGAGAACGCGATGCTGCCGCCGTCGGGCGAGAAGCTCAGGTTGCTCTCGCCGATCTCGGCGTTGGTGGTGAGCCGCTCGATGCCGCCGGTTTGGACGTTGAGCAGGTAGAGATCCCCGTAGTCGTTCGACTCGGTGATGGTCCGCTTGTAGCGGTCGTTCGGCATCCCGGTGAAACCGATCCACTTCCCGTCGGGCGACTCGACCACCCGCTCCACGCTGTAGTCCGATCCCGCGGTGAGCGGTTTTTCCTGCTTGGCGGCCAGATCGAGCGCCCAGAGGTGCTGGAGCGGGAGGTCCTGATTCCGGATCCGCACGTCGAATTTCTTCTCGACCCGGGTCTTGTTGTCCTTGTCCACGGTGTCGGGTGCGAGGAACCAGACTTGCCGTCCGTCCCGGGAAAACGCCCACCAGCTCACTGGCGTAGCGTGCTTGGTGAGCGGCACCGGCTTGGGGGGGTCGCCCGATTTGAGTCCGTCCACCGCGAGCGCCCAGAGCTGCTGCTCGTCGCTCTTGCCCGCGGCGTAGCCGAGCCACTTCCCGTCCCGGCTGAATTGGAATGCGCCGACGCCGTCCTTGGCGTCGGTGATCTTGCGCGCTTCCCCGCCGTCGGCGCGCATGAGGTACAGCTGGTCGCCCGGCAGCGCCGACGTGGCCTCGCGATTGGAGGAGAACACGAAGAACGAGCCGTCCCGCGCCCAGCGCGGGGTGGTCTCGTTCTTGTCCTTGGTAAAGGTCAGCTGTCGGGCCGAGGCGGCGCCCAACTCGGTGGAAACGACCCAGACGTCGGTGAAGCGGCGCGCCTCCTTCCAGTCAGGCGTCGAGAGGGTATAGAGCGCCCACTTCCCGTCGGGCGAGAGTGCCGGGCCGCCCGCCTGTTTCATCATCTGCATGTCCAGGAAGGTCATCGGTCGCTTGGGGGCCTGGCCGGCGAGCGGCGCGGCTGCCAGCGCCAGGAGTCCGGCGGCGCGAGCGAGAGTCTCGAGGGGGGTCATGAAATTACCGTTGGCCTTTCACTTGGGTGGCCCCACCGGTTTGGGCGCCGCCGGATACACGCCGGCCTCCGCCAGCTGCTTGTACAGCGCCGGCAACCGGCCGATCAGCGCATTCACCTCGGCGATCGCGGCGGGCACGTCGACTTTGAGCTCGCCGATCTGACGCATTTCGTCCTCGGTGGGGCGCGAGGTGGAGCCATCGATTCCCCCGCCGACGTTACCCACCCGGAAACCGAGATTCTTCCGGAACGCGTTGAAATCGAAATTCCCCCCGGCGAAATCGAAACCGACGCCGAACCTGGTCTTGAGCGGATCGAGCGCCTTCACCACCGAATCGAGCACGGCCCGAATCGGCGCCGGCACGCCGGCGGAGTCCTTGATGGCGGCCTTGATCTGGGTGATCTGGTCATTGGTCTTCCGGAGCGCCGCCTGGGCGAACTGTACCTGATTGTTCAGGACCTGGAGCTCCTTGAGGAGGTCGAATCGGGCCCGCCGATCCGCGTCGCTGATCGGGATGTCCGGCTCCCCCCGCACCACGATGCCGGTGGCGGCGGATTCCTTGCCGTTGACCACCAGGGTGGCGCGATACTCGCCGGGCAGCACCATCGGGCCGTTGTTGCCGCCGCCACCGAAGAACCCCCCGCCCGGCGCGGGCGGACCCTCCGGCGGGGGCGGTGGCAGCGGCTCCACCCGGAGGTCCCAGACCGCGGGGTTCACGCCGGGGGCCAGCCCGCTCCGGGTCGTGTCCCGGATTTCCCGCACCTTGGCGCCGGCGGCATCGCGGATCACGATTGCAACGCTGTCGGCCTTGCTGCCCAGGTAGTAAAGAATCCGCGCCCCGAACGGGGGGTTCTCCCCCAGGAAGATCATGTTGCCCTCGAATCCCCGCTCGCGATCGTCCGCCAGGCCGCGCTCGACCGCCGGCTCGACCTCGAAGAGGAAATTGCCCGCCGAGCGGGCCGCGGTGTACTGCTGGAAGGGCGACAGGTCGTCGAGGATCCACACGGCGCGCCCGTGGGTGGCGAGCAGCATGTCGTTGTCGCGCGGATGCAGGGTGATTTCATAGACCGGCACCGTGGGGAGTTTCCCCCCGACCTTGAGCCAGCTCTTCCCCCGATCCACCGACACCCAGAGCCCGCTCTCGGCGCCCAGGTAGAGCACGTCGGGGTTCTTGAGATCTTCCGTGATGGTGCGCACGACCTGCCCCCGAGGCAGGTCGCCCACGATGGACTTCCAGCTCTGGCCGAAGTCGGTGCTGGCCCAGGCGTAGGTGCCGAAGTCCCCGACCTTGTGCCCGTCGAAGGTGACGTACACCGTGCCCTCGTCGAATTTCGACGGCTCCACCTTGGATACGTTGGCGAGCCGCGGCGCCCCGGAGATCCGCCCCGTCACGTTGTTCCAGGTGGCGCCGCCGTCCCGCGACACATTCACCTGGCCGTCGTCGGAGCCGGTATAGAGGAGTCCCGGCTTCTTCCGCGATTCGGCGATGGTGAACAACGTTCCGAAATCATTGACGCCGTCGTTCTTGGCGATCGAGATGTCCTTCCCCGTGACCCCCATCAACGCCACGGTGTCCCGGTCGATGCCCAGAGTGAGATCCGGACTGACGGGCTACCAGGACTGGCCTCGGTCGGTGGAGCGGAACAGCCGGTGGCCACCGACATAGAGGGTGGCGGGATCATGGGGTGAGATCAGCACCGGGGTGTCCCAGTTGAAGCGGAACGGCCGGTCACTCACCGGCGCCTCGGGCTTGAT
>JBGPVQ010000232.1:0-5100 GCA_041491785.1 Gemmatimonadota bacterium
GTCGAGCGGGAGATCGGGTGGCACCCCGCCGCCCCACAGAATAAGGCGGTCCACCGCCCGGTGTCCGAACGCCACCCACCGGCAGGCGGTGGCCGTGCCCTGGGAAAAGCCGTGCACCTCTATCCTCGGCCGCGCGGCCACACCGGCCAGCACTCGCTCGGCCAGCAGCTCGAGGTACCGCACGTAATCTTCGATTTCGGTATCACGGTCTTCCTTGGTCATCCAGGAGGCACCGACTCGGCGCACCCCGTTCTCCTCGAAGTAGGCGCGGGAGAGCCCCTCCGGCGCCACCAGGAGCCGGCCGGGCCGAACCACCGGCTCGAACCAATGCAGGAAGGACTGCGCCAGCATGAAGTAGCCGTGCAGGAGGAACCATACCTCCTCCGCGCTCTCGATGTCTCCCAGGGTCAGGTATCGCGCGGTGCGCGGCACTCGGAGATGGTGCGAAACGGGAATCATGCCCGGTAGTGGCCCCAGACCGCCCGAAGCCGGTCGCTGATTTCCCCGAGGGTGGCGCGAGTCCGCACCGCGCTCAGGATCGCGGGCATCAGCGGGTCGGCGCTCCGTGCCGCGGCCTCGAGCGCGGTGAGCGCCGCTTCCACCGCGCCGCCGTCCCGTCGACTCCGAGCGGCGATCACCGCCGCCTTCTGCCGCGCCTCGAGCTCGCCGTAGTCGGGGGTGTCGATCCGGGCCGGCGGCTCCTCGCTGGTGAAGCGATTCACGCCGACCACGGTAACTTCGCCCGCTTCGACCGCCTTCTGCAGAGCGTAGCTGCTCTCGGCGATCCGCTCCTGGAAGAAGCCCTGCTCGATGGCCCGGGCCGCCCCGCCGCGCGCGTCGACCTCCTCGATCAGGGCGCGCGCCTCCGCCTCGATCCGGTCGGTGAGCGCCTCCACGTAGTAGCTCCCGGCCAGTGGGTCTACGGTACGGTCGAGACCGCTCTCATACGCCAGAATCTGCTGGGTCCGGAGCGCCAGGGTTGCCGCCCCGGCGGAGGGAAGCGCCAACGCCTCGTCGTACCCGTTGGTGTGCAGCGACTGGGTGCCACCGAGCGTGGCCGCGAGCGCCTGGACGGCGACCCGGACGACGTTGTTGAGCGGCTGCTGCGCCTGCAGCGTGACCCCGCCGGTCTGGGTGTGAAAGCGCAGCCTGCAGGTGATATCGTCGGCCCCGAAGCGTTCCCGGGCCAGTCGGGCCCAAAGGCGCCGCGCCGCGCGGAACTTGGCCGCCTCCTCGAACAGGTCGTTGTGCGCGGCGAAAAAGAAGCTCAACCGGGGGCCGAACTCCCCGATGGCGAGTCCGCGCGCGATTGCCCGGGACACATACTCGCAGGCATTGGCGAGGGTGAAGGCCACCTCCTGCACCGCGGTGGCCCCCGCCTCCCGCATGTGGTAGCCGCTGATCGAGATCGGATTGAAATTCATCCGCTCTTCGGCGACGAACCGGAACACGTCGGCGACCAGCCGGAGCGACGGCTCCGCCGGGAAGATGTAGGTACCCCGCGCGATGTACTCCTTGAGGATGTCGTTCTGAATGGTGCCGGAAAGCCTGGCGCGGGGCACGCCGCGCTCCTCCCCCACCACGACGTACATGGCGAGCAGGATCCCGGCCGTGGCGTTGATGGTCATCGAGGTGGAGACCCGATCCAGCGGAATCCCCTAGAAGAGCGCCGCGAGGTCGTCCACGGTGTCGATCGCCACACCCACGCGGCCCACCTCGCCCGCCGCCATCGGATGGTCGGAGTCGTACCCCATCTGGGTGGGCAGGTCGAACGCGGTGGAGAGGCCGGTCTGGCCGGCCTCGAGCAGGGTGCGGAACCGGAGATTGGTCTCTTCGGCGGTGCCGAACCCGGCGTACTGCCGCATGGTCCAGAGCCGGCCGGTGTACATGCTGGCCTGCACGCCGCGCAGGAACGGCCACTGGCCGGGTTCGCCCGGCGCGCCCTGCTTATCAGCGGGGCCGTAGAGCGGCTTGACTGCCAGGAGGGAGGGATTCACGCGGGAGTGTCGCGCAAAGTCTCGGTCACGAATTCCACATCTTGCTTGGAACCGATGACCAGCGGGGTTCGCTGATGGAGCTCGGTGGGCTTGAGGTCGAGGATCCGGGTAACGCCGTCGGTGGCAGCTCCGCCCGCCTGCTCGGCGACGAAGGCGAGGGGGCTGGCCTCGTAGCACAGCCGCAGCTTGCCGCGCGGCTTGCTGATCTCTCCGGGGTACAGGAACACCCCGCCGGAGACCAGGTTGCGGTGGAAATCGGCCACCAGCGCCCCGATGTAGCGGCTGTTCTTTCCCTTGATCCGCTCGGGATAGTCGCCGTGGAAGCCCCGCACGGCGCGCTGCATGCCCTTCGACCATCGGCCGAAGTAGCTCTCATTGACGCTGTAGTACTTGCCGGTTTCCGGCGTGCGGATGTTGCGGTGGGAGAGCACGAACTCCCCGATGGTGGGGTCGAGCGTGAAGCCGTGCGCCCCCTGCCCCGTGGTGTACACCAGCATGACGCTGGAGCCGTACATCACGTAACCCGCCGCGACCTGGCTCTTGCCCGGCTGCAGCACGTCATTGAGGGTGCCGTGGCCCTCCATGGAAATCCGGCGGTAGATGCTGAAGATGGTGCCGACCGGATTGTTGTTGTCGATGTTGGAGGAGCCGTCGAGCGGGTCGAACAGCACGGCGTACTTGCCGTGGGGAATGTCTTCGGCGATGGGGATCACCTCCTCGTCTTCTTCGGAGGCCATCACGCACACCCGCCCGGTGTGGCTCATCGAATTCTTGAGGGCGTCGTTGGCAAAGACGTCGAGCTGCTGCTGCTCTTCCCCCTGAACATTGACCGCCCCGGCGGAGCCCAGAATGTTGATGATGCCGGCGCGGCGGACCGCCGAGGCGATGATCTTGGCACCCAGCGCGATGTCGTAGAGGAGATTGGAGAGCTCGCCGGTGGCCTCCGGGTAGCTCCGCTCCTGCTCGATGATGAACCGCTCGATGGTGAGAACCGAGGTGTTCGGGAACGCCATGGCTTCTCCTCAGGGCCGAATGGGATAGGTGCGGGTAGACCGGCGCCCGGTGACCGTCATCGTCGAGTCTGCCACGGTGACCGACACGGTGCCGTCGCGGTCGGTGCGCCAGATCTCCGCGCCTGCCATCACCAGGCGTTGCAGCGCCGACGGTGCGGGGTGCCCGTAGCGGTTGGGCCCCACGCTCACGATTGCCGCCCGGGGCCTGAGCTCCCGGAGCCAGGCGGGGCCGCTGGATCCCGCGGAGCCGTGATGACCCACCTTGAGGAGGTCCACCCGGCCGACGTGTCCCGCCAGCAGCGATTCCGCCCGAACCCCCAAGTCGCCCGCGAGCACCGCTTCGAACGAACCGGATCGGACCAGCAGCACCACCGAATCGTCGTTGAGATCCTCGCCCCACCGGGCCCAGGTGGTATCGGGATGGAGGATCAGGAGCCGGACGCCGTCCACCACCAGCGAGTCCCCCGCCCGGCCTGGGCGCCACCGGATGCCCCGCGACGAGGCCAGGTCCAGCACCGCCAGGTAGTGCGGCTCGTCCACCGGCTCGGCCGGCTCGAGGATGAGATCCGCCGGCACCTCTCGCAACACCGCCCCGGCTCCTCCGACATGATCGAGGTGCGCGTGGGAAAGCACGAACAGGGCAAGCCGGTGCACCCCGTGGCGGATCAGGAACGGGAGCACCACGTCGCGGCCGGCGTCCCGCTCCTCGTCCGCGGGTCCGGCGTCCACCAGGATCCACCGGCCCGCCGGCGTTCGAATGAGGGCTGCGTCTCCCTGACCGACGCTCAGGAAATGTAGCGCGAGCCCGGTACCGCTGTCAGGCGAGATTCGGCGCCCGACCGGGAGAACCGTGACGATCCCGGCAAGGCCGACGGTCCAGCCAACCCGGAGCGCGGCCCGCCGGGAGGTGTTACCCCGACCCAGCGCCCAGAGCGCCGCGCCCAGCACCAGGAACCAGGGCACCGCGGCCGGCGGCCCCGCCGCCCATACGATGGCGCCGAATGGAAGCGCGCTCCCCGCCCGCGCCAGGGCTTCCAGCCCGGCGAGCCCGAGCCCACCACCCGCCGCGAGGGCACCGGCCAGCGGAGACAGCACGGGTGCGACCAGTACGCTGAGCAGGACGGCGGGCACCGCGAGGGCGGCGAGCGGAATGGCCAGGAAGTTGAGCGCGATCCCGGCCAGCGCCACCGCGCCGAAGGCCGCGGCAGTAAGTGGCGCGGTCGCGAGCGTCGCCCCCAGTGAGGCGAACAGCATCCTCCACCAGGCCTGCTCACCGATGGCCCGATCGCTCCAGCGGGTGAAGGTCAGCGCCCCCCAGAGCGCCGCGGCCGAGAGCCACCCACCCAGGTCGAAGAGGGCCCAGGGATCGAGAAGCGTCACCAGAAGACAGGTGACCGCGAGCAGCGGAGTAGCTGCCGGCCGGCGCTGATGGTGGGTGCTCCAGGCGGCGACGCCGGCCAGCAGGGCGGCCCTCGCCGCGGGGGCCGGCCAGCCCAGAAACGCCACGTAGAGAAACACCAGTACGACCGACCAGACCGCCGCAATGCTTCGCCGCACCCGCAGCAGCCGGAGCAACAAATGGGTCCAGACCAGGATGACCCCGACGTGGAACCCGCTGATGGAGAGGAGATGGACCAGCCCGGACCGGGCGAAGGCGGCGTTGAGCACCGGATCGATTCCGCCCCGCCGCCCCACCAACAGCGCCTCGACCAGGCCGCTTCTGCTGCCGTAGAGCCGGGCGATGGTCCGAGCCAGCCAGGTCCGGAGCCGTTGGGCCGGCGAGGGTGCTCCCGATCGCGGCGAAACCCTGCTGGCCACCAATATTCCATCCGCGCGTCCGCCAAAGCGGGGGGACGGGATCCACCGCCCGGAGATCAGCCAGTGCGAGCCGGCGGCGAGCAACCGCTCGCTGCGGATCCGCACCGTGATGTCTCCGGTGCACCGCAGGCTCTCGACCTCCGCCGCGGCAACACCGTCTTCCACCGGCTCGAGCAGCCGGACCGAAACGGAGATTTCGGCGGCGGGAAGCCGGGCGGCGCAGCTTCCGCGTTCGGCGCTGCGAGCGGCCAGGCCCAGAAGGAACCCCAGGA
>JBGPVQ010000233.1:0-5084 GCA_041491785.1 Gemmatimonadota bacterium
ACGGCATACAAGGTGCGCCCCACCGGGAAGACCACGCTGAACGCACCCTCGAGCCGCGAGAGCGCCTCGCGGATCTGGCCCTCGGGGTCCGGGGCACTGGATCGGGCGATGAGGTGGACGATGACTGCGGAGTCCGAGGACGAGTGGAAGATGGCGCCCTGGGCCACCAGCTCGTGCTTGAGCGCCGCCGCGTTGGTCAGATTCCCGTTGTGGGCCAGGGCGAGCGGGCCGCCGCGATAGTTGGCCACGCAGGGTTGCGCGTTGGCGATGACCGAGCTGCCCGTGGTCGAGTACCGGGTGTGCCCCACCGCGACGTCCCCGGGCAGCTCACGGATGTCGCGCTCGAGGAAGATGTCTCCCACCAGTCCCATTCCGCGATGGCTGTGGGATTGGCCCTGGGCATCCACGGTGACGATGCCGGCGCTCTCCTGTCCCCGGTGCTGTAGCGCGTACAGGCCGAGGTAGACCAGCCGACTGGCGTCCGGTACCGAGGAGACCCCGATGATCCCGCACATGATCAGCGCCCTTCCATCGAGCGGTCGTTCTCCCCGGCCATCCGGCGGGGGAGGGCGTCGAAGTAGATTCGGCGCAGCTCCGGGACTTTCCAGCGGTAGGTCTCGTGATTGTTCCAGGTGTGAATCTCCAGCGTTCCGTTCGGCTCACCTACGATTCCCACGGTCTCGGCCGGAACGCCGTGCCTCGCCGCCAGAGCGCACATCGCGCGGGCGGATCCCGGGGCAGAGGTCACCAGCACCCGGCCGGCGTCCTCGCCGTAAAGCTCGGCCGCCGGCGCAAGCCCCGGCTCGTTGCCGAGATTGACCTGGGCCCCGAGTGTGGCCGCGGCGTATGGCTCCCCGATGCAACACTCGGCCAGTGCCACCGCGAGGCCGCCGTCGGAGCAGTCGTGGGCTGAGCGGAGCAGCCGCTGGTCGGCCGCGTCTGCCAGCAAGCGCTGCAGTGCCGCTTCGGCCTCAAGATCCACCGGCGGAGGGGCGCCGCCGACAAAGTCGTGGACCACCTCCCAATAGCTTGAACCGCCGAGATGGCCTCGGCTCATCCCGAGAAGCACGATCGGATCTCCCGGGGTGCGAAAGTGGCTGGAGACCCGCTTGCCGACGTCCCGCAGGAGTCCGACCATTCCCACGGTCGGGGTCGGATCGATCGCTCCGGTCGGGCTCTCGTTGTACAGCGAGACGTTTCCGCCGGTGACCGGCGTACCGAAGGCCCGGCAGGCATCGGAAATCCCCCGGCAGGCCTCACGAAACTGGAAGAACACTTCGGGCTTGTCCGGGTTGCCGAAATTGAGGCAATCGGTGATTCCGAGCGGCACGGCGCCGGTGCAGGCGACGTTGCGTGCCGCCTCGGCCACGGCCGCCTTGCCGCCCTCATAGGGATCGAGCGCCACATACCGTTGATTGCAGTCCACCGACAGGGCAAGTCCGAAACTCGTACCCGGCACCCGAAGCACTCCAGCATCTCCGCCGGGGCCGAGCACCGTTTCCGCCTGCACGGTGGAGTCGTACTGCTCGTAGACCCAACGCTTGCTGGCAATCGTAGGATTATCCAGCAGCAGGAGCAGCCCGCCGGCCGGGTCGGTCCGGGGCGCGCCAGCCGGTGCCGCGCGTCGTCTCGCCGCCACCGCCGCCGCCTCGACGGCCTTGGGATGGTATACCGGGCATCCGTCGACCAGCTTCTGGCCCGGAATGGCGGCAACCACCACTCCCTCGTGAACCACCCGGAACAGGCCATCCTCGGTGACTCGGCCGACCGGCGTGGCGGTGAGCTCCCACTTGGCGCAAACCGCCTGGATGGCCGCGACGCGGTGCGGCTCCGCCACCACCAGCATGCGCTCCTGGGATTCCGACAGCATGATCTCGTAGGGTGACATTCCCGGCTCGCGGGTCGGGACCAGGCTGGTGTCAAGCTCCACCCCGACGCCGCCGCGGGCGGCCATCTCGGCCGACGAGCTGGTGAGGCCGGCGGCACCCATGTCCTGGATTCCCACCGTGAGTCCCGACTCGATCAGCTCGAGAGTGGCCTCCAGCAGCAGCTTCTCGGTGAAGGGATCTCCGACCTGCACCTGAGGCCGCCGCGCCTCGCTCTTCTCCGACAGCTCCTCCGAGGCGAAACTGGCGCCGTGGATGCCGTCGCGACCGGTGCGCGCGCCCATGGTAAGCAGAACGTTGCCGACGCCGTGGGCGCGGGCCCGCATCAAGTCCTTCTCGCGGAGGAGGCCCACGCACATCGCGTTGACCAGCGGATTGCCGCTGTAGCCCGGGGCGAATGCCACCTCGCCTCCCAGGGTGGGAATCCCCACGCAGTTTCCGTAGTCGCCGACCCCCTTCACGATCCCGGCAAAGAGGTAGCGATTGCGGGCGTCGTCCAGCGGGCCAAGGCGGAGGGAATTCAGCACCGCCACCGGGCGCGCACCCATGGTGAACACGTCGCGGAGGATCCCGCCCACTCCGGTGGCGGCTCCCTGATAGGGCTCCACGGCGCTCGGATGGTTGTGGGACTCGATCTTGAACGCCACCGCCCATCCATCGAGGAGCCGGAGCACGCCGGCATTTTCCCCGGGGCCCTGGACCACCTGGGGCCCGCTGCTCGGAAACCTTCGCAGGACCGGCCGGGTGTGCTTGTACGAGCAATGCTCCGACCAGAGGGCCGAGAAGATGCCGAGCTCGGTGAGCGTCGGCGTGCGGCGGAGCATCGCCACGACCTCGGCGTATTCCCGGTCGTTGAGGTTGTGTGCCCGTACGACCGCGGGTGAAACCGGACGCTCGCCGGGGAAGGGGTGCGCCTCGGTGCCGAGCGTGGCGTGGGTCACGCGCCCGCCCGGAGCTTGCGCAGGGAGGCCCGAATGTCGCCCATCACCTTTCGCAGCACGCCATGGTCTTCATCCTTCATCAGCGATTCGACCTCGTTGTTGTCGAACCAGATACCGTGGCAGTCGGGGCAGCGATCCACCTGCACGCCGTGAAATGCCTCGGTCTGGAGGCGGCCGCCGCACTTGGGGCAGCGCATGTGGTGCGAGAGCCGTTCGGCCGCCGTGCGGTCTGCGGTTTCGTGCGCCCGGAGCTGCTTGAGGCGCTCGGCCTCTTCGCGAGCGAAGTATTCGTCCTCGTTCTTGCTCGGCTTCTCGGCGCTCATGGGACTCCAGCCGGCGACCGGCTCTCCGATACCATTTTGGTGCGACTGACGCTCCCCACCAGGGACACGAACACTCGGTGCCCCGCGTCCGAACCGAGAACCGATTCGGCCAGCCGCTCGGGGTGGGGCATCATTCCGACCACATTGCCCGCCGGGCTGCAGATGCCGGCGATGTTCCGCATCGACCCGTTGGGGTTCTCCGGGGTGTCGGGCGCCGCGGGCCCGGTGTAGCGCAGCACGACCTGCCGGTCGGCTTCGAGGGCGTCGAGGACGGAATCGGCGGCCACGAAACGCCCGTCACCGTGCCCTACCGGGATCCGGATCACCTCGCCGGGCCGGTAGGCGGAGGTGAATGGCGTGTCGGCCCGCTCGATCCTTACATCCACCGGACGCGAGAGGTACTTGAGGCCCGCGTTCCGGACCAGCGCCCCCGGAAGCAGGCCCGCTTCGCAGAGAATCTGAAACCCGTTGCAGATGCCGAGAACCGCTCCACCCCCCGCAGCGTGACACTTGATCGCGTCCATGATGGGGCTGAATCGCGCGATGGCACCGCTGCGCAGGTAGTCTCCGTAACTGAATCCGCCCGGAAGTATCACCGCGTCGGCATCCAAGAGCGAGGTGTCGCGGTGCCACACGTAATGCGCGGCTCCGCCGGCGCGCTCGATCGCCCGGCAGGTCTCGGGCTCGCAGTTGCTGCCCGGAAAGCGCACCACCGCGACCCGGGTCACGCGGCACCTCCGGCCTCGACTTCGATTTCGTAGTCCTCGGTCACGGGGTTCGCCAGCAGCTGATCGCACATGGTGCGAACCTTCGCCTCGGCCTCCGCCGCGCTGGGCGCCGCGATGTCGAGGGCGACCGCCTTGCCGACGCGGACGTTGCTCGCTTCGCGAAAGCGGAGCGCGGCGAGCGCGTGCTCGACCGCTTGTCCCTGGGGATCGAGCAGGCCGGCACGGGGGAGGATGCGCACGTGGACGCGCCAGGTCATTCGCCCGCTCCGCGGTCGAACAGGATGAGGACCAGGTGCCGCAGGACGCCAAACGTCATATAGGCCAGGAAGAAGGGGAACAGGAACGATGCCGGCGCGATGATCGCCCCCACCACGAACCCGAGCAGCACGAGGAGCGAGACGATTCCAGCCGGTGTGCGGAGGCTGGCGGCCCCGCCTCCCCGCGGGTACATCACCTTGCTGACCATCAATCCCGCCAGCAGGAGAAGCAGCACGACCAATCCCTGGTGCTGGAGGTCGAGATAGGCCACCGATGCGCGGTACCACTCGGTCTGGCTGAAGGCGTAGTACGTCGCCAGCGTCATGCCGGCAGCGGGGGAGGGAAGCCCGGTGAACCAGCCCGGCGTCGGCTTTCCGTGCGACAGGACATTGAACCGCGCCAGCCGGAGCGCCGCCCCGCCGACATAGAGGAAGCAGACGATCCATCCGAAGCGCCCCGCCGTCGAGAACTCCAGGAAGTAGATCAGGAGGGCGGGGGCCACCCCGAATGAAACGATGTCCACCAGCGAATCGAGCTCGGCGCCGAAGCGGCTTCCGGTGCCCATCCGCCGGGCGACCCGGCCGTCGAGCGAATCGAACACGAAGGCGTACACAATGTACCATCCCGCTTGCCGGAAATTGCCGTTGAACGCGGAGATGATCGACCAGAAGCCGAAGAAGAGATTCGCGAGCGTGAAGGCGCTCGGGATCACCACCACGACCCGGCGAATGCCCTCGCGGGGAGCCGGGGTCACTTCCATCGCGCCACCACGGTCTGACCCGCCCGGGTCGTCTCATCGAGCTTCACGAGGACCTCCGTGCCGGCCGGAAGGAATACGTCGACCCGGGAGCCGAACCGAATCAAGCCCATGCGCTCCGCCTGCCCCACCTCGGTGCCCGGCAGGTGATCGGTCACGATCCGACGGGCGATCGAGCCCGCGATCTGGCG
>JBGPVQ010000234.1:0-5080 GCA_041491785.1 Gemmatimonadota bacterium
CCGCATTCCAGGCGATGAGGCCGACCGGTGCATGGTCCGGCCGCGTCACGAAGTGAGCCACCGCCCAAAGCGCGCTCGCGAGCACCGCGGTGAACAGCCCCGCCTTGCGACCGACATACCAGGCCACCATCGCGATCGGAGGGAGGTAGAACGCGGCCATGTCGAAATCGGGGCCCAGGCGGTAGTCGAGCCAGGCCATGGCTCCGCACGCCACCGCGCCGCCGACGAGGAGCGCTCTTCGGGGGCCGCGTCGGAGGGACGTGTTGAAGCGGACGAGCATCTTCGGTGGTGGCCGCTCGGTTCAGACGCCCAGCAGGCGCCGGATGTCGTTCGAAAAAGCCAGAACAGTGAGCAGCACGATGAGCACCAGTCCGACCAAGGTGAGCCGCTCCCGGAGCTTGGCCGACAGCGGCCGCCGGAGCACCGCCTCGCCGGCGAGGAAGAGGAATTGGCCCCCATCGAGCACCGGGATGGGGAGGAGGTTGATCACGGCAAGGTTGACGGAGATGGTCGCCATGAAAGCCAGGAACGCCGTCACGCCGAGCTGGGCCGACTGGCCGGCGGCCACGCCGATGGCGATCGGGCCGCCCACCTCGCGGGTCGACACCCGCCCACTGAACATGCCGCGCACCACCCGTACGATCTGAGTCGAAACCGTCACCGTCTGCCGCCCGCCGGTGGCCAGTGCCTGGCCCAGGGAGAGCGGAATGTGTCGCTCGGGGAACCCGGGACCCAGCCGGAGCTTCCCGACCCTTCGCTCGCCGGCACTGTCGGTCACCACGTCAACCAGGGTGTGCGCCAAGAGCTCGGCCCGGCCGCCGGCGCGTCCCACGCGCAACCGAAGATCCCGGTCGGGCTGACCCTCGATCAGATCCACGACCTCCCGCCATTCCCTCACCGCCGCCCCATTGACTGCCAGCAGAGTATCCCCGACCCGGACACCGGCGCGGGCGCCCGGCCCGCCGGCCACCACTTGGCCGATCACCGGCGCGATGTGCGGCTCGATAGCCTGGGCGGCCCGGAGTCGTGCTTCCAGCCCATCGCGATGCAGCCGGAGCATCACCGGCGCTCTTCCCTCGAGCTCCACAGTGAAGGAGTCCGAGGAGGTCTCGATGAACGCCTCCTGAATGTCCTCCCAGGCCGCCACCGGTCTACCGGCCACCCGGACGATTCGGTCCCCGGGGGCGAGCCGGGCCAGGTCTCCGGCGCCGGCGGGTAGCCGACCCGGTACGACCCGCGCGATGGTGGTGACCGGGTAGACCGTGAGGCCGTTGGCGTAGTTGAGCCCCGAGAACACCAGCCAGGCGAACAGGGTGTTCATGGTGACGCCGGCAAGTATGACGATCATCCGCACCCAGACCGGCTTGGCCTCGAACACCCGCCCGGGGGGAACTGCCGCACTCGCCGCCCCACCCTCGAGCGCGGCCGACGCCGGATCTTCCTCGCGGCTGGCCATTTTTACGTATCCGCCCAGCGGGAGCCAGGAGACGGCGTATTCGGTTTCGCCCCGGCGGGTGGTGAGGGCCTTGATGGGAGTCCCCATGCCGAGCGAAAAGCGGTGGACGTAGATGCCCGCGGCCTTGGCCGCGACGAAATGCCCCAGCTCGTGCACGAACACCAGCACGCCGAGCACCACGACCAGAGCGAGCACGTTGACGAGTACGCTGGTCATCCCACGAGCCTTTCCGCTTCCTGACGCGCCCGCGCATCGGCATCCTGCACCGCGCGGAGAGAGGCCGCCGGCGCGGGGTGGTGCCGCTCGAGTGCCTCCTCGATCACTTCGGCAATCCGGCCGAACGGGATTCGTCCGGCCAGAAAAGCGCCCACGGCCACCTCATTGGCCGCGTTGAAGGCGGCCGGCGCGGTCCCTCCCGCGCGGCCCGCCGAGACGCCGGCCCGGAAGGCGGGGAACACCTCGCCGCGGAGGGGCTCGAATGTCAGAGTCCCCACCTCGAGCGGATCAAAGGGGCGAATCCCCTGGTCGGCGATCCGCGCCGGGTGGGTGAGGGCGTAGAGAATCGGAAGCTCCATGGACGGGAAGCCGAACTGTCCGAGGACGCTGCCGTCACTGAACTCCACCAGGGCGTGCACGATGCTCTGGGGGTGGACGACCACCTCCACCCGATCATACGGCAACCCGAACAGGTAGTGCGCTTCGATGACCTCCATCGCCTTGTTGGCGAGGGTGGCGCTGTCCACGCTGATCTTGTTCCCCATCCGCCAAGTCGGATGGTTGAGCGCCTCTTCGACGCTCGCGGCCCGCAGCCGTTCCGCCGGCCAGTCACGGAACGGGCCTCCCGATGCCGTGAGGATCAGCCGCCGCAGGGCGGCATTGCGCCCGGCAAGGCACTGCAGCACGGCGCTGTGCTCCGAATCCACCGGCACCAACTCCCCACCGCCCTCGGCCGCGGCCGCGCACACCAAGTCACCCGCCACCACCAGAGATTCCTTGTTCGCGAGCGCAACCCGCTTGCCCGCCTGCAGCGCCGCGAGCGTCGCTTCCAGCCCCGCGAAGCCCACCACCGCGTTCACCACGATGGCCACGTCCGGATGGGTGGCCGCTTCGAGCAGGCAGCCGGGCCCATCTCCACCCGCGAGTCCGGAGAATGCCGGGTGCCACTCGGCGACCTGCTCAGCCAGCAGGGCCGCGTTGTGGCCCGCGGTCAGCGCCACCAACCGGAATCGGTCGGGGTGGCGCCGGAGCACCTTGAGCGTGCTGGTGCCGATCGACCCGGTGGAGCCGAGGATCGCGACCCCCTGCATGGCTTAGATAACCCCGAAGGCCCGATAGAGCAGCGCGCAGATGGGCAGCACGAAGTACAGCGAGTCGAGCCGGTCAAGCACCCCGCCGTGCCCCGGAATCAGCCCGCTCGAATCCTTGACCCCCGCCTCCCGCTTCAGCAGGGACTCAGCCAGATCTCCGATCTGCGCGGTGACCGAGAGAATCAGGCCGAGCGCGAGGGCTTGAACAATCGGGAGAGCGCGATGAACCGGCGCAAGCGCCAGCGGTACATACACCAGCGCGGCGATCACGCCGCCCAGCACGCCGGCCACCGCCCCTGATCGGGTCTTCCCCGGGCTCACGACCGGCGAGAGCTTGGGGCCGCCGATCAGGGTTCCTCCCCACATCGCGAAGCTATCGCACAGCCAGGTGATCACGAGGGGGTAGAACACCAGCCAGGTGGCGGCCCACGAGCCCGATTCTCCCGCGCCGTATCGGATAAGGAGCAGCGTCGAAGGGAGCAGTCCGCAGTAAATCGGGGCCAGGAGCGTGACCGCGGCGGCAGCGAGCGGGCGATCGGCGGGCCCTCGGCGCCAGAGCGTACCGGCCAGGATCAGAATCGGCGCCAGGACGGCCGCGAGGGGCCATTGGGAAAAGAGCCAGAGCGGCGCGTCGGCGAGAGACCTGATCAGCGCTCCGAGAATCGGAACGGCCGGCGCGTTGATCCCGAGGGCGACATCCGGTACGCCTCCGGTGAGCATCCAGGTCGAGAGGGGCGCCACCATCGCCAGCGTGATGCCGAGCCCCCGAAGCGGGCGCACTCCGGTGCGCTCGGCGAGATCGAACACCTCCCGGACGCCCAGCCCCGCCGCCGCCATCACCAGCAGCGCCAGGGCGAGGCCGCCGTACCAGACGATGCCGAGGGCTACGGGAATTGCCACCGCGGCGAAGAGCACCCGCTTGACCAGATTGCTCACGACGGCGCCTGCACCCGCCCGAATCGCCGGTCGCGGCGCTGGAACTCGAGGATCGCTTCGAGGAGATTCCGCCTGGTGAAGTCCGGCCACAGCACCGGGGTCACGTGAAATTCGGCGTAGGCAAGCTGCCAGAGCAGGAAGTTCGAGAGGCGGTGTTCGCCGGAGGTGCGGATCAGCAGGTCGGGATCGGGCCACGCGGCGGTGTAGAGCCGCCGGGCCACCGCCGCCTCGTCGACCTCGGCGGGCGAGAGGCGGCCCGCAGCGACCTCTTCCGCGATGAGCCGGGCGGCACGGGCGAGCTCGGCCCGGGAGCCGTAGGACAGACAGATGTTCAACGCGAGCACGGTGCCGCCGCGGGTAGCCGATTCGATCGTGTCCACCGCGGTCCGGGCGGCCGGAGTCAACCGCTCGAGGTCACCCAGCATCCGGACCGCAACGCCGCGCTCCGTCAACTCGGCCCCCTCCTTCGCCACGTATTCCTGGAGGAGAGCCATGAGCGCCTCGACCTCCTCCGGCGGACGCTGCCAGTTCTCCTGGCTGAAGGCGAACAGCGTCAGCACCTCAACCCCGGCGAGCCGACACCCTTCGACACACTCGCGCACCGCGGTCATCCCCGCCTGATGGCCCGCCGACCGGGGGAGATCCCGGCGCTCGGCCCATCGGCCGTTCCCATCCATGATCACGGCGACGTGCGCCGGCACGCCGCCGTTGAGCCGGATGCGGCCGAGGAGCTCCTCCGCGGAGGACGTCACACTTCCATGATCTCCGCTTCTTTGGCGTGAATGATGGTGTCGATCTGCTTGATATGGTCGTCGTGCGCCTTCTGGACGTCCTTCTCGGCGCGGCTCTTCTCGTCCTCGGAAATGTGCTCGATCTTCTTGATCTTGTGTAACGCGTCGGTTCGACCGTGCCGCACCGCGACCCGGCCTTCTTCGGCCAGTTTGTGCACCACCTTGACCAGCTCCTTGCGCCGTTCCTCGGACAGCATCGGCAGGGGTATCCGGATGAGATTTCCCTGGGTGGCTGGATTGAGGCCGAGGGTCGACTCGCGGATGGCCTTCTCGATGGCCTGGGTCAGCCCCTTGTCGAACGGCTGAATGGTGAGCAGGCGGGCCTCGGGAGCCGAGACCATCCCGACCTGGTTGAGCGGGACGTGGCTTCCGTACGCGTCCACCCGGATGGAATCGAGCAGCGCCGGGCTGGCCTTGTTGCTTCGAAGCCCGGCGAGCTCGCGCTTGGTGTTTTCCACTGCTTTGTGCATGTGCTCGCGGGCCTGCTTGACCAGATCGGGAAGGCTGATGGCTGCGCTCATCGGACGATCGTCCCCACCCGGTCACCCGCGAGCACGCGCCCGATGGCGCCCGGCTGATTGATGTTGAAG
>JBGPVQ010000235.1:0-5080 GCA_041491785.1 Gemmatimonadota bacterium
CTCCGAAATCCGTTCGATCGCATGACCGACGGTGTGGCCGGCATTCAGAATCGCGCGGCGGCCGTGCTCCCGTTCGTCGGCCGTAACGATCGCGGCCTTGATGCGGACGCTCCGGGCCACCAGCGTGGCCAGGAGATCGGCCCGGCGGGCCAGCAGTCCCTCGGTCTCCGCGCCGATCCAGCCGAAATAGTCCGCATCTGCCACCAGTCCGTGCTTGAGGGCTTCCACCAGACCCGCACCGAAATGCGCCGGATGCAGGGTGGAGAGCACCGCCGGATCGGCCAGCACCGCAACCGGCGGATGAAAGGCGCCGATCAGGTTCTTGCCGTGGGTGGTGTTGACGCCGGTCTTTCCGCCGACGGAAGCGTCGACCATCGCGACGAGGGAGGTGGGAACCGCGAGCCACGGCACTCCGCGCAGGAAGGTGGCCGCCACGAAGCCGGCCAGATCGCCGATCACTCCACCCCCCAGCGCCACCACGGCGCTGTCGCGGCCGTAGCCCAGATCGAGGAGCCGGTCGGAGAGCGCGCTCCACCGGGCCCGGGATTTCGAGGCCTCTCCCGGTGCCACGACCAGCGTCGGCACGCCGAGGCCGTGGGGGACCGCGCGTCCCACGGTGCGGTCGGTGATGACGACGAGGCGGCGGCCGGGCAGCAACTCGGCGGCCAACGAGGGAAGCCGAGGCAGCAGCCCCGGCTCGACGAAGATGGGGTAGCTCCCCGTGGCGTGGGTAACCTGAACCGCAGGCTCCACCGGCGTTACCAGGTCACGTCGCCTCGTCCGGCGCGATGATTGGCGAGCCGTGCGAGCGTGAACAGGTAATCGGAGAGCCGGTTGAGGTAGACGACGAACAGCGTCGGTACCGGATGCTCCCGCGCCAGCGAGATGACCCCGCGCTCGGCGCGCCGGCAGACGGTCCGGGCCAGGTGGAGGGCGGCGGCCTTCGGGGTGCCCGCCGGGAGGACAAAGGCGCGGAGGGGGGGCAGTTCGGCGTCGGCGGCGTCCATGGCGCGTTCGAAGTCGCCCACCCGCTCGGTGGAGAGCGCGGCCTTTTCGAGGGCCTTGCGCACCTTCTCGGGGTCGGGGGTTGCGAGCTGGCCGCCGATGCTGAAGAGATCGCGCTGGATCGCTTCGAGCTCCGCGTCGAACAGCTGGGCGGGCTCCGCCGCCCGGGCGACGCCGATCGCCGAGTTGAGCTCGTCCACTTCGCCGTAGGCGGTGACGCGAGGATCGTCCTTGCGCACGCGCCCGCCGCCGAAGAGGCCGGTTTCGCCCTCGTCTCCGGTCCGCGTATAGATCCGCATGGAGGGAAGATAGGCTCCGGCTCCCGGCGCGTCGACCGTCGACGGTGGACCGCCGACCGGTCTATATTGCCCCCGTCTTCTTCCCGAAGTCTGCGTGACCGACGAGCTCAAGGACATCACCATCATCGGGGCCGGCCCCACCGGGCTCTTCGGCGCCTTCTACGCCGGCATGCGGGGCGCGTCCTGCCGAATGGTCGACGCGCTCCCCGCGCTCGGTGGCCAGCTGATGGCGCTGTACCCCGAAAAGTTCATTTTCGACGTCGCCGGATTTCCGCGGATTCTGGCCAAGGATCTGGTCAAGGGCATGGCGGAACAGGCCCAGCAGTTCGGCTGCGAAGTACGGCTTGACGAGGTGGTCACCGGCCTCAAGCGGATAGAGGACGGTAGCATCGGCCACTTCCTCCTGGAGACCGACAAGGCGGCGTATCCCACCCGCACGATCCTGATCGCCGCGGGGATCGGCGCGTTCGAGGCGCGCCGGCTGCCGGCGGAAGGCGCCGAGGTATGGGAGGGCCGCGGGCTCGACTACAAGGTGCTCGATCCCAAAGAGTTCGCCGGCCAGCGGGTACTCATCGTGGGCGGCGGGGATTCGGCGTTCGACTGGGTGGTGAACTTGCAGGGCATCGCGGAGTGGGTGACCCTGATCCATCGGCGGGACGGCTTCCGGGCCCACATGGCCACGGTGCGCCAGGTCGAGCGGCTGCACCGTCAGGGGAAGTGCGACGTCAGAACCTTTTCGGAAGTGAAGGCCATTCACGGCGGAGCGCGGGTGGAGCGGGTGACCCTGCTCAACAACAAAACCAACGAAGCGGAGACCCTGCCGTACGACGCGATCCTGCCGCAGCTCGGTTTCCACTCCGATCTCGGCGCGATCAAGGAGTGGGGCCTCGATACCGAAAAGGCGGACATCCGGGTGGACCGGGTGATGGGGACCAACGTGCCGGGCATCTACGCCGCCGGTGATATTGCCGCCTACGAGGGCAAGCTCAAGCTGATCGCGACGGGGGTGGCGGAGGCCTGCACGGCGGTGAACAACGCGGTGCACTACATCGACCCCAAGCGGAAGGTGAACCCCGGCCACAGCTCGGAGCTCAAGATTTTCGCGACCCAGCAGCACGGCTGAGGAGCCCGCTCCCCGCTCCTTATTTCCTCCCGATCTCCACGACCACGCTATCGATCCGCACTTCCATCGCCGGGCTTCCCACATCGTGGTTGTTTGTCTGCATCGAAAGGATCCCCACGCGGCCTTTGACCGGGGTGCCGAGCATCCGGTTCCGGGAGGAACCTGCCCATCGGCGGCTTCGCGGAGGAGAGGGCGGGGAATAAGACTAGATTTGCCCTGTGCGGTCAATCGTGAGAGCTCGTATCGGTGCTGCCGGCGCATGGTTCCGAACTGCGGGTCGGCGCGCCGCGCTGGCGGCGGCGCTCGGCCTGACCCTGCCGGTACCGGCGCGCGCCCAAGCGGGGGAGGAGGGGCTGGTGATCCGCCAGCTCGCGTTCACCGGTAATCACGCCTTCGACACGGAACTCCTCCGCGCCGCGATCGTCACCACCAAGTCGAGCGACTTCGCCACCCTTCCCGTCATCAAGCTGCTGGGGCTCGGCGCCAAGCGGCGACTGAATCAGCGCGAGTTCCGGGCCGACGTCCTGCGGCTTCCGCTGTTCTACGCCATTCACGGCTATCTCGACGCCCGGGTGGACACCACCGTCATTCGGACCGAGCGCGATGTCTACATCACCTTCCATATTCGCGAAGGGCAGCCGGTCCGGGTCCGCACGCTGGAGATCAAAGGGCTCGACTCGATTCCGAAGCACCGGGAGCTGACGGCGAACCTCCCCCTCCGGCTGGAGCAGCCGTTCGATCGCACCCTGCTCCTCGCGACCGCGGATACGATCCAGAGCCGCCTCCAGGACGGAGGATATCCCGAGGCGGTGGTGCTGCTGGAGCGCAGGAACGTGGATCGCGAGCACCATACCGCGGACGTTTCCCTGCTGGTCGAGCCGGGGGTGCCCGCGGTCATTGGCCCGATTCAGGTGAACGGGACAAGGCAAGTCGATTCGGCGTTCGTGCGCGACCTCCTGGTGACCGCTCCGGGCCGCCGCTTCAGTGCGCAGGCGCTGGCCGAGAGCCAACGCAATCTCTATCGCTCCGAACTCTTCCGGTATGCCTCGGTGCAGCTGGACACGGTGCACTACGTGGCCGGATCTGGGGTCGTGCCGCTCACCATTCAGCTCACCGAGGGCCCGATGCACCGCGCCCAGGCGGCGCTGGGGTACGGGACCAACGACTGCTTCCGCACCGGGATCGGATGGACCGCCCGGAATGCGTTGGGGAGGGGACAGATCTTCGATGCCTCGGCGCAGCTGTCGAAACTTGGGGTGGGGCGGCCGTTCGGGGTGGGGCTGCAGGATAGCTGGCTGTGCTCCGCCCTCAAGGACGACTCGATCGGCTCCACCCGGGCGAACTACAACATCACCGGCTCGTTCCGCCGGCCCGCGTTCGTTTCGCCCTACAACGCCATCACCCTCTCGCTCTTCGGCGAGCGGCGCAGCGAATTTGCGGTGTACCTGCGGGAGGACGTCGGCGGCAGCATCGCACTCTCCCGGGAAACCGAGAAACGGATACCGATCTCGCTCGCGTACCGGCTCTCCTACGGCCGCACCGAGGCGAACGCGGTTTCGTTCTGCGCCTTCTTCAACGCCTGCACCGAGACCGATATTCGGCAGCTGCGCGAACGGCGGCTGATCGCGACGCTCACGCTGGGAGTGCAGCGCACCCGGGTCAACAATCCCCTGGATCCGGTCCGCGGCTCGGCCCTTTCAGCGGAGGCCACCTACAGCTCCAACCTGATCGGCTCGTCGCGGTTCGCGCAGTTCACCCGCTTTGTCGGCGACGCGAGCCTCTACCGGCCGATGGGCAATGTGGTGCTGGGCCTCCATGTTCGCAGCGGGATCGTATTCGCGCCGCGGCTGGTGCTCGGGGGCGGCTCCGCGAACTTCATCCCGCCGGAACAGCGGTTCTACGCGGGCGGGCCGAACGACGTCCGGGGGTACAACCGGAATGAGCTGGGGCCCCTGGTGTATGTGGTGCGACAGTCGGCCGTGGGCGCCGGCGCCTCGGTGAATGAGGATTCGGTGCGGGTGGTTGCGACCGGAGGAAACTCGCTGGTCGTGGGGAACGCGGAGCTTCGGGTTCCCTCGCCGGTGTTTCCCGGCCGCCTGCGGCTTGCGGGGTTCGTGGACGCCGGGACCGTGTGGGAGCGCGGCGGCGGGCCCGGCTCGGGCCCGGCGCTCCGGTTCACCCCGGGCGTGGGCCTGCGATTCGTCACGCCGCTCGGTCCGGCGCGGATGGACGTGGCCTACAATCCGTACAACCTGCCGGCCGGCCGGCTCTACGCCATCCAGTCCTCGGGGGACCTCGTTCTCTTGAGCGAAGACTACCGGCGAACCAGGAAATCCGGTCGGGGCGTGGTGTTTCAGTTCGGGGTGGGGCAGGCGTTCTGATGCCGAGACTCCTCGCGCGCGCATTCTTCGTGCTGCTGTGCGCCACACTCGCCGCCGGGCTCGGCGTGGTCTCGGCCCTCCTCGGCACCTCCGCCGGTCGCGCGTTGCTGGCCCGCCTCTTAACCGACCAGGCGCCGCGGCTGGTGCGCGGCTCGGTGCACATCGGTGGGGTCGAAGGGCCTTGGGTGGATGGCCTCGCGCTCGACAGCGTCGTGATTCGCGATACCAGCGGGGTGCTCGTGGCCGAGGTGCCTCGACTGCGGGTGAGCTAC
>JBGPVQ010000236.1:0-5079 GCA_041491785.1 Gemmatimonadota bacterium
CAGCGGCAGCTGGCGCGGGTTCGGGAGCACGGCATGCGGGCGGGGCTGGCGCTCAACCCCGCGTCGCCGATCGCGCTGCTCGAAGAGGTGCTTCCCGATCTCGACCTGGTGCTGGTCATGTCGGTGAATCCGGGGTTCGGCGGGCAGCGTTACATTTCAGGGGTGACGGACAAGATCCGCCGGGTCCGCCAGCGGCTCGACGCCGCGGGGAGCGGCGCGGCGCTCGAGGTGGACGGCGGCATCACCGTCGAGACGATTCGGCGGGCCTGGGAGGCGGGCGCGGACACCTTCGTGGCCGGCACGGCTGTCTTCGGCCAGCCGGACCCCGCGGCGGCGGTGCAACGGCTCAAGCAGGCCTGTGCGACAGCGGTTTGAGGGAGGCATCATGTCGAAGCAGTGGGCGATGGTCGGCACGATCGTGGCGGGTCTCGCCCTGGGCGGGGCGGCGCTGGTGAAATTCGGTCCCCAGCTGGAAGGGGTGGAGGTCGGCAAACGGGCGCCGGAATTCACCGCGATCGACCTCGCCAGCGGCGACTCGGTCGACTTCCGGGCCAGATACGCCGGGCACGTGACCCTGGTGAACATCTGGGCCACGTACTGCATTCCCTGCCGGACCGAGATGCCCGCGATCGAGGCGCTGTATCGCCGGCTCGGCCCGATGGGCTTGAAGATCGTCGCGGTCAGCATCGACGAGGGCAATTCCGACGATGTGCGCGCCTTCGTCAAGCAGTATGGGCTCACCTTCGACGTGCTGCACGACCGCTCCGGCGATGTCCAGCGCATCTACCAGACCACCGGTGTCCCGGAGAGCTTCCTCCTCGACCAGAAGGGGGTGATCGTGAAAAAGATCATCGGCGAGCACCCCTGGAGCTCTCCCTCGAACCAGCGCATCGTGGCCGACCTGCTTGGCGGCGACTAGTCGCACCCTCGGCATCGAGACCAGCTGCGACGAGACTTCGGCGGCCGTCCTCCGCGTGGAGGACGGCCGTCCGATTCTGGACAGCCTCGTCATCCTGTCGCAGGACATCCATCGGATCTTCGGCGGCGTCGTTCCCGAACTCGCCAGCCGCGAACACCTCCGGACCATCGGACCGCTGGTCGATCGCGCGCTGGCGGAGGCCGGCATCGGCGCGACCCAACTCGATGGCATCGCCGTCACCGCGGGCCCCGGACTGGTCGGCGCACTCCTCGTGGGCCTCATGTACGGGAAGGGGCTGGCCTTCGGATTGGGCAAGCCGCTGATCGGGGTCCACCATCTCGAGGGGCATCTGTTCGCCCCCACCCTCGAAGACCCCGCCCTCGCACCGCCGTTCGTCGCCCTGCTGGTGAGCGGCGGCCACACCCTGTTGCTGGACGTCGTCGCGTGGGGCCACTACCGCGTGCTGGGCCAGACCCTGGACGACGCCGCCGGCGAGGCGTTCGACAAGGTGGGAACCCTGCTTGGGCTGGGCTACCCCGCCGGCGCCGCGATCGAACGCCTGGCGCGCGACGGCCGGCCCGGGCGATTCGATTTCCCCCGCCCGATGCTGCGGACCGGCTATGACTTTTCGTTCAGCGGCCTCAAGACCGCGGTCCTCCGGGCGGTGCGCGCCAGCTCCGATCTGCAGCACGACGCCGCCGACCTGGCCCGCGACTTTCAGGACGCCGCGATCGAAGTGCTGGTCGAGAAGACCGCACGCGCCGTCGAGGCGCTGGGGCGGGAGACCGCGGTGATCGCGGGCGGAGTCGCTTGCAACCGGGCGCTCGCCGCGGCACTCACCGACCGGCTCGCGCGCCTCGCCCGGGTCGTGGTGGCGTCACCCCGGCTCAACACCGACAACGCGGCGATGATCGCCGCGGCGGGCGCGTGGCGCCTGGCCCGGGGCGAGGTGAGCGGGATGGACCTCGAGCCCTTCGATCGCGGTCCGCTCCCCGGATCGGAACCGGTTATTTTCTCGCCATGACAACCGTATATCCGTTCAATCTCCACATCGGCCCGCTCAACATCACCGGTTACGGCGTGATGATGATGGTGGGCTTCTTGACCGGCGGATGGCTCATCGACCGGGAAATCCGCCGGCGCGGCTGGCACCACGAATACGCCGCCGACATCACCGTCGCCGCGGTGATCGGCGGCGTGTTGGGCGCCAAGCTCTGGTATGCGGCGTCGGTCGGTGAGGTCTCGGCGCTGTTCGGCCGCGGCGGCCTGGTGTGGTATGGCGGCTTCATCGGCGGCGCCCTGGCGGTGCTGGCCAACGGCGCCCGGCGCAGGGTTCCGCTCCGCTGGACCCTCGAGGTCACCGCGCCGGCTCTTCCGGCGGCCTACGCGCTCGGTCGAATCGGCTGTTTCCTGGTGGGGGATGACTACGGCGTCCCCTCCACCCTCCCCTGGAGCGTCCAGTTTCCCCAGGGACTCCCGCCCACCACCGCTGGGGAGATGGCCCGCCAGTTCGGCGTTCCGATCCCCGCCGGAGTGTCCCCCGAAACCGTGCTCGCCGTGCATCCGACCCAGCTCTACGAAGCGGCGTTGATGATCGGGGTGTTCATGCTGCTCTGGCGGTTGCGCGGGCACCGGCATGCGGCCGGCTGGCTCTTCGGAGTCTACCTCGTCCTCGCGGGAGCGGAGCGGTTCCTGATCGAGTTCGTGCGGGCCAAGGAAGACCACGTGCCGATCCTGGGCGGGATTACCCTCGCTCAGGTCGTGGCCTTGGCGATCGTGGGGTTGGGTGTGGCACTGACGGCGCGGTGGACCCGGGGCGGGGATCTGGCGCCGGGAGAGTACCTGAGCGCCGGCAGGAAGTGAACGGCCCGGACCTTACGGTCGCTTCTTCGCCTCCCGATCCCTCGGGATGGCTTCGACCGGACGGCCGGCGTCGCGCGCCCGCGCCGGAGGCGGGGAATCCGGTACCAGCACCCGGGTCACCCGGAGCCGCCGCGGTTCCACCCCGAAGGTCCATCCCAGCGCCACGAGGGCCAGCACGACCAGCACGCCCTGCGCGGCCAGCGACTCCAGCGTCGGGTAGATCCCCATCGCCGGAATGCGCGGCGCCCACGCCACCGGGGTAATGCCCATCGTGCCCGACTCCTGCAGCTCGGCGATCCCCTTCCCCGCGAACACGAACGCCATGTAGTACAGCAGAGCGCTGGTCACCCCGAAGAGCGGTTTGAGCGGTAGCCGGACCCCGAAGCGGCTGATCGCCACGTACACCACCGACAGCACCGCCGCGCCCACCAGGATGCCCAGCCCGACCGGCGCCCAGGCGCCGGCGCCGGCGCCGCCCGATACCGCCAGCGCTTTGTAGAAGAGCACCGTCTCGAAACCCTCGCGGTACACCGCGAGGAACGCGACCGACGCAAGCGCCAGCGCCGAACCACGGGTGAGCGCCTCCTGGACCTTCCCCTTCACGAATTGATTCCACTTGGCCACCTCCAGCTTGGAGAGCAGCCAGTAGCTCACGTAGAAGAGCGTAGCGGTGGCGAGCAGCATCACCCCGCCCTCGAGACCCTCCTGGTGCGACGGAGAGAGCACGAAGATCGTCTCGAGAGCGAGCGCGGTCAGCAGGCTCATGGCGACGGCCGCGCCCACCCCGAGATGGATGTCCCGCCGGCGATGCCCGTTGCCGGTGCGCACCAGGAAGGCCATCAGGGCACCGATCACCAGAATGGCCTCAAGCCCCTCGCGCACCAGAATCACCAGCGACTGCAGGAACAGGTTGGAGGGCGAGAGCTGGTCCACGATGGTCCGCTCCGCCCGTTCCAGCGATCGCGCCAGCTCCTGCCGGATGGCCGCGAGCTGCTCCGGGGTGGCCTCCGATCCGGCCTGCACCCGGAGGCTGGTGAACGCCGCCTCGATCCGCGCGGTGAGCGTGGCATCCTTGACCCGCAGCTCCCGCTCGATCTGCTCGAACGCTACGTACGCATCCATGGCGGTGCTGCGGGCCTCTTCCCGGTGGCCCGCCCGGGCGAGGGCGAAGGCACTGTCGAGCCGGCGACGCACCTCCGCGAAGACGGCGTCCGAGGCGCGAGGCCCCGCCCCTTCCGCCAGGCGCACCGAGGCGAGCCCCGCCGGCGACGCGCCGGGACCCAGGGCCGCCAGCACCTGCGCGTCGCTCATGCGCGCGGTGGTGCCGAACCCGCGCAGTGCAGCCGGCGCCACGCCGCCCGGCGCCGGCAGCCGGAGAGTGGCGGCGTACCGCGCCACCGCCCACCGGTCGCTCGAGGAAAGCGAGTGCTCGAACGGAACCATCGCGGTGCCGGCGGTGCCGATCGTGATACGACGGTAGAAATCGAGCGGGGAGCTGCCGCGAAGGCGCTCCGCGTCGGCAAGATCAGCCGGCTTGGGGTTGAGCGCCGCGGCCTGGGGCCCGTCGCCGCGGCCCAGTGCACCGTGGCAGGTCGCACAGGCCGCTGCGTAGACCTCGCTGCCCCGCGCGAGTGACGGCGTTTCCGCCGGGATCTCGTCCAGCGCAATGCCCAGCTCCCGGCCCAGACCATCCACCATGCCGGCCACCCGATCGGCGACGGAATCGGGATCCGCGCTCCGGCCGACCAGGGCGTCGATCGAATCAAGCGCGAGACGGACCCGACCGCCCACCGCAGCGGGCAGCCGGCTGGCATTTCTACGCGCTTCGGTCAGGAAGAGCTTGGCCTCGCTCACTTCCGCCGGCGCAATCACCCGACCGCCGCTGATGCCGAGACGGTACTCCTCCGCGGCGAGCTGGGCGGTGGCGGCAAGTCGGCGGGCGGCCGCGACCGGCTCCTGGGCAGTGGCCACCCGGGGTACCATGGCGAGGCAAAGCGCCCAGACCAAATAAGTGAGAATCATTCTCAAATAATTTTCTCGCATCACCGGAAAAAGTAGATCGGGGTTATCGGAATTCCAAGGCGGGTGACTCAGTCCTGCTCGATCAGCGCCACCGCCCCGGCCGTCCGTTCGGTGTGGGAGAGAGAAAGCGATATCCGGACCGCGCCGCCCTCCGCCGCAAGCAGAGCGGCATCACCGTGGAGAACGATTGTGGGACGTCCGTCGCCGTTGCGCACCACCTCGATGTGGCGCCAGCGCACCTCGCGCGCCCCCGGCACGCTCTGCAACGCCTTGTA
>JBGPVQ010000237.1:0-5063 GCA_041491785.1 Gemmatimonadota bacterium
ATCCAGCCGGTAGCTGGTGAGCTGGCGCGCCTTGAATTCGGGGCCCTCCGCCACCCAGATGTTCCGGAGGCCGCGCTCGTCGAGCGCCCATGCCAGGCGCTGCCCGGTGGCGGATGCGGTCAGCTCGCTGGGGAAGGGAAGGCTCTTCACCTGCTCGACGGTGAAGCCCTGAGACTGGGTGGAGGGAGCGCTTAGGCCGAGGGCGGCGAGCAGAAACAGTGAGCGGGTCATGGTTGCCTCGTGGGGCACGGGAGAATCCCCACCAAGCTGCACCGTGAGCCGCCCGATGTCCAACCGGCCAAGCCCCTTCCGGAGGAAAAAGAGCGGCCGCCTCTCGGCGGCCGCTCGGTGGTTCGATTGGAGTACGGGTCCTCAGGGCGTCTTCTTCGGTGCCGACGCCTTCGGCTTCCAGAACCCCGGGTTCGCCTTGACCCACTCGTCGGGCGCCACGCTCTGCGAGGGCGTAAACTCGAAGTGGTCGGTCTCCTGGCTGATCACCGCGCTGGCGGTGAGCGCCGCGAGCTTCTTCTGTCCCTCGTCGCCGCCCAGCGCCGCGGTGTAGGCCGCGCCGTGGATGGTCGCACCCGAATCCAGCTCGGCGAGGGTCTTTCGCGCCACGAACTGGTAGAAGGTGGTCCCCGGCGCGCCGGAGGTGACCTCCCAGATGCTGTACTTGTCGGTGAGGTTGGCCTTCTCGTGCGCCTCCTTCGCCATCTTGCGCCCCTCCTCATATTCCGCGGCGTGCCCGGGACGCACCGAAATCCGAGTCACCGAGAGATAGCGCATGTGGGGCAGATCGGCGGGACCACCATAGCTCAGCTCGGTCCGCGGGCGAAGGGTCATGCCGCGCGCGTCGTTCAGGAACTCGGCCTCCCCGGGCCGATACTGTTTGGCGATCGCGGCGAGCGCGGGGTTCGAATTCCCATTGTCCGTCGCCTTTTCGTAGTCCGCCCAGGTCGGATAGGCCGAGACGTACCATATCTCATTCGGTCCGGTGAGGGACGCCATCGCGATGAAGTGATCGGTGCCCTTGGTGGCGTTGAGCGCGCGGGCCCACGCCGTTTCGTGCGCGTCGTGCGCCCCGCCTTTACCGACCTTGACCGATTCCCGGAAGATCGACAGCACGTTGTTGACCGGCATCGCGGCGGCCTGGGCGAACATGGCGGTGGGGGTGAGAACGACAACGGCGAGCGGCAGCAACCGGCGGGGAAACTTCATGGCGCCTCCATCTCAAGAGGATTGGGCACGGGAGGCGGGCAGCAACCCCCGAACGGGGCGCTGCTCGGATCTCGTGGCACTCACCCGGAGTGCTCTGGTTCGATTGGACGAGCGACTGCTCGCCGGGGCGGCCAATGTACCACTCCAGCGAGAAATGGCTAGATGGCCCCCGGTCCCTCAGTGGTACGGCATCGGAAACGCCCGGACCAGCGTTCTGCACCGATACAAGTAAAGCGTCGCTTCTTCCCGCCCGTTTCGGACGATGCCTACGCGATCCATCGCCTCGAGGCTCGAGCAGTAGCTACCATAGTCGCGCACGATATCCCCGAGCGCCCCGCGGGTGGAGACCAGAAGGCCCTCCTTTCCCAACCAGCGCTCGGAAGAGTCGAAGAAGGCGTAGGCCCGCGGATCGCTGCGATGAAGCGCCAGCACCGGAAACTCGCCCCGGAGGGCGTAATCCACCTTCCCGGCCAAATACCACCGGTCGGAAAATATGAAGAGATCTTTACGGTCGAGCAGGCCGCGCTGGGCGAAGGCCTCTCGCAGCGGCGTGTAGTCGATCAACTCAGTCGTGGCGTCGTTCCCACTGGCGAGCCAGCGGGAAAGCGCGCCGTATCCGCTGGTGAACATTCCCGTGACGGTCTGCAGGGTGGCGGTGCCGACGAACGCCATCGATAGCACGGCACAAAGTCCGAGCCCGAGGCGGGGCAAGGCGCGGCCCTTCCGAAGGGCTTGATCCACCGTTGCCCCGAGCGCCACGAACAACATCAGGTATCCGGGCGTGCCCCAGTGGAAGTGATTGCCGACCCGGGCGTAGGCTGCGACGGCGGTGAAAGTCAGGATCGGCGGCAACGCGAGGCAGAGGATGAACGCCCGCCGCGACCGGTCCGCCGCCTCGGTGCCGTGCGACCGGAACACCTCGGCCAGCAGGGGGATCCAGATCCAGGGCGAGAGCTCGATGGCCTGGCCACCGAGATTTCGGATCATCCAGGCGAAGTGGAGGCCCCGGTAGTCCACTCCGCGTTGCCCCTGCCAGAGCAGCGAGATCCAGCCATGCCGTGCATTCCAGATCAACACGGGGGTGAAGAGCACCGCCGCGATGGCGAGCGCCAGGTAGGGTCCGGGGTGCTTGAGCCAGTGGCGTTGCTCCCGACGCGCCAGGACGTAGAGTCCGGCGCCGGCCACCAGCAAGACCGCCGAGTACTTGCTGAGCATCGCGCCGCCCAGGGCCAAGCCCGCGAGGCTCCACCAGAGGAGCGGGCGCTCGACCGGTCGATCCCCCACCAGGAGATGGGTCAGGCAGAGCACGCAGGCGAGCCAGAAGAACATCAACGGCCCTTCCGGCTGCAGGAAGATGCCGACGCTGAGGAAGAACACCGGCGCCAAGGTGAGCAGCAGCGCCGCATAAAAGCCGGGCCAGGCGCCGAAGAGTCGGCGGCCGATCAGAAAGAGGAGCCAGGTGCTCAGCGCGAAGAGGACGATGAACGGAGCCCGCACCACCAGGCCGCTGACCACGCCGGCGAGCTTGAGACTCAGGGCTGCGAGACCGGCGGTGGCCGGCGGCATGTCGAAGTAGCTCAGGCTCGGATGCCGCGCCGCGGAGAAATAGTACGACTCGCCCACGCCGAGCCCGATCCGTGCCCCGAAGAGAGCGCGAAGCCCGGTGCTCACGAGGATGAGGCCGAGCGTGGCCGCCTCGGCAGAGAAGCGGGTCGGCAGGACAGCTTGGTCGGATTTCATTCCGTAATCATAGTGGTGTCGCAGGATGCGTCCCCGGGGCTGGGGACCCTGTCCGCCCCCCCGTCTACCCCGGCATCTGGACCTGGGGTGGGCTCACCCAAGTGTCGGTGCTGCAAGGTCCTGGGCCGCTGCCGCCAGGGCGGACCGGGACGGTACGCCCCTTGCCCGTCGAAGGGTGTCCGACTGCAGGGGAATTCATGCGGTTCCGCTATCGAGATGGACGTGGAAAAGTGGTGCGGCTCCCCGACGTGGCCTCGTTGCTCGAGGCGATCCGGGGCGGCGCCGTCACATCCGACACCGAGCTGGCGGTAGGTGACGGCCGGGAATGGCATCGAGCGGAAACGGTCACTGCCTACCAGCAGGCGGTGGCGGGTCTTGGCAAGCTCTCCGGCCCTCTGCACCAGGCGCCTTCCGCCGCGCCTCCGGATCTGACGCCCTGGCACGCGCGGCGGGCGGTTCGCATCGGCGCCGCGATCACCACCACGGCACTCGCCCTTCTGCTTGCCGCGGGCCGGATCTGGTACCTTGGCCGCGAGGCCGAAGCGGCCCGGAAGCGCGCCATGGTCACCGCCCCCAGCCCCGGGCTGCGAGCGCAGGCCCACCTCAGGGTCTTGAGTTTCCAATACGGCGATTCGGTCGCGGTGGAACAGCGACAGCTCCAAGAGTGGCTCGCGAAGCAGGGGTTTGACGGGCGGGTGCGGGGGGCGGCACTCAAGAATCCCGCGCTGCTGCGGGCCGCCCGGGCTGCCGGCGCCGGCTACCGGCTGCGGGTGGACAGCCTGGTGGCGCGAAGCGCCGAGCTGGCGCGCCGGCTGGTAGCGCGGGCCGACTCGCTGGAGAGCTCGGCCAACGGATTCGATGGCCTGGCCACGGCGTTGGAGGATGATCTGGCGAACTGGGAACGGGACTTCGCGGAGTATGCCGAGGTGGAACGCGGGGTGGCCGCGGCGATCGACTCGCTCACTGCGTTCGTTCTGGAGAAGCAGGCGTCGTTCGTCATCCGTGATGGCGCGCCGGTATTCCTGACCCACGCCGACGCAGCCCGGTTCATGGAATTGGCCGAGCACCTGCGAGCCCTCCCCAACCACGAGCGAGCCTGGTCCGAGCGACTCCTTTCGCGGCGCCCCGATTGGATGGAATCGCTTGCCGAAGAGGACCGGCCCCGGTTCGGCCGGGCGGTGCTGGCGACGCCGTAGGCGGATTCAGTCCGTGGTTCTTCCGGCCCCTACCCTGAGCCGTTCCAGTCCTCGGGCTGCGTCCCCCACCACCAAGGCCCAGGTCTCAAGATCCCCAGCAGCAAATGCGTCCGGCGTGAGGAGCTGGCGGTAGAGTGCCGCGGCCCGCTCGGTCTGGCCGAGGGCGGCGCGGGCGTCTGCTTCGAGCAGCGCTGCGAGCGCGAGCGACCGGCCGTGAAACATCCCCTGACGTGCCGCCTCGGCGAAGTGGGCGGCGGTCCGCATGTCCCCCCTGACAAACGCCGCGGCGGCATCGACCGTAAGGAGCGCCAGCCGGAAGCTTGGCAAGTCCCTCCCGCGATCGCGCCGCTCGAGCAAACGGCGGGCCAATTGGATGGTGAGCCCGTCGCCGGCGCGGGCGGCGAGCTCCACCGTCCGTTCGGTAAGCCGCGCAATCGCAGGAGCGGAAAGGTCTCCCGCCTCGATCCAGGCCAGCACCTCCCGCGCCGCGGCGCTCGCGGCCCGGCGAGATCCCCCCCGCGAGAGTTCGACGCGCGCCTGCGCCCAGATAGCGCGGGGCGCGAATTGGTGCGCCGGCCAGTTCCGGCGCACGACGGGCACGATCTGCGCCGCCTCCGCCACCCGCCCGGTGAGGAGCAGTGCGAGGTGATGGTACGGGTCGACGGCAGGTCTCGGTCGACCGGCGGAGGAGGGTGTCGTGTCCGGGAAGGCCTGCAGGGCGCGCCGCCAATCCCGGGTGCGCAGGGCGATCTGGTACGTCGCCTGGATCTCGAGCCAGGGGAGGGACGAGTGGAGGCTACGGGCGTAGCGCAGGGCGGCCGTGGTGTCCCCCGCCTCGATCAGCGCGTACAACTCGTTCGTGGCGCTGGGCGCGAAGGTGGTGGAATCGAGCTGGATGGCCGAGTCGGC
>JBGPVQ010000238.1:0-5053 GCA_041491785.1 Gemmatimonadota bacterium
CCCGCGAGCGATTCGGCGCGGAGCAGCAGGAGCACTCGCTCGCCCGCGTCGGCCAGGACTGCGCCGACGAACCCACCCACGCCGCCGGCGCCGAGGATGGCGTGCAACTCTACGCCACCTTCGTACGCTGCTGCCCGGGCCACAGGATCGGGATGACCCCTCCATACTGACAGTGGCATCGGCAGTCGCTGTTTACCAACCGAGTGCTGCTCGGCATCACGCTCGGCGAGCCCGGAATCCACGGCGACGCGATGACCGGGATGCACGCCAGCCGCACCTGGTTGGGCAGCGCCGCGGAATTGCCGGGAGCCGCGCGCTGGCCAAACGGCCGGATGTTCATGGGACCTCCCGGGGTGTCCGGCTAACATAGCGGACCAGGACGAGCCCACTTCGAGAAGCTTCTTCTCGAAATCTTGCGCCCGCCACGAGCGCTACCGCACCGTCAGCGGCGCCGGCGTCCCCGGCGTACTGCCGGTCAGGACCACGATGGCGTCGTAGCCGTGAAGAACCCGGTCTTGCATCGCGGTGAGGGACGACCCGCGCCGGCCCACGTACTCGGCGCGGATTGCCCGGAGGTCGAACAGCACCCAGCCGCTGTCGGGAACCGCCGGCCGCAGCCAGGCCAGGCTGCCGGCATCCACTTCGCTGCTTCGGGCCGGCTCGTATTGCATCGACATGATGTTCATGCGCGCGGCCTGCCCGCCCGACCCGCCCAGGATGAGCACGTTGAACGCCCGCTCCCCATGCGCTTCCGCAGCCACGGCTGCGGCGGTTCCGAGGTCCAGGGCATGGGTGGCGTTGAATCCGCGCATTACGTGGCTGCCGCCGAATTTGAAAAGCACCCGGGGCGTGGGTCCGCCGTGCGGGGCGGCCGCGAGTGCCTTGGCAAGGTTTTCCCGGAGGAACGCCGAGCGCATCAGGTTGGACGCATACCCGTCACCGCCGAGGAAGAGCCGGTTGATCCGCGCCGAGCGCTCGAACAGGTCGATGATAGCGGCGGCGCGCGGCGGCGGATAGCCCCCGAAGGCGGCGCGGAGCGCGTCGAACACCGAATCCGGCGCCGACCAGGCAAAGAGCTTGGACGGATTCTTGTCCCGGGCAATCGCGACGAACCCGCTGTCCGCCAGATCGCGGGCCCGCCGCACGGCGGGCTTTCCCGCTGGCGGCGCCAGTCCCTCGAGCTCGGCCAGAAAGAGCCGATCGGCGGAGATGTCATAGTCGAGCCCCCAGATCCGCATCGGCGGCAGTGCGTCCTGCCGGGTCATGGCGAATTCGAGTAACCCATGTTCTTCAGCCACCGAATAGAAGGGAATCGTGGAATACCATGGCCCCATCAGGGCATTCAAGGCGTCACGGGCGCCGGGTTGCCTTGCCAGCGCATCGAGCCGGGCGCCCTGGAGGGGACTGATCTCGATGGCGAACGTGTTGTACCCCGCGGGGCGCAGCTCGCGCAGCAACGCCTGGACCACCTGGGGCGTCTGGGCGATGCCATGCTCTTCGCCCACCAGAAAAAAGCGCGCATTCCGTCCCTCGTTCACGAGCAGGCGTCCGCCGGTACCGCCGAGCCGGCCATTGATGATGCTGAGAGGGTGCCGATTGGCCAGCAACGAGCGCGTCAGGGCGGTGTCCTGCGCCGCGGCGGCAGCGCCGGCGGTGGCGAGGATGCCGAGTGCGCCGGCAACGCGGGCGATGAGATGTGATTTCATGGGCAGAACATATCCTACTTCACCCGGGATTCACGCGCTACGGTGTGACTTCGCGCGAAAGCACGTGGCGCGCATGGCCCATCTGGCGATCAATTGACTTCTCGGGCGTCTTGCCAAGTCGATGCCCGGATTGGTTTGGTTTGCCGGCGGAGGTGTCAGATGGCTACGAACGCTCTCATCCCTGGGTTGGCCAGTGCAATCCTCCGAGCCGTCGGCTCCGGAGGCGCTGGCGCAGGCATTCCAACAGGCGGGGATGCGGGATGGCGCGTCGGTACACTCCCACATGGTAGAGCAAGCGGGGCGGCACGCCGATCCGCAGTTCCCGGAACGGTACCTGCGGGCGACGCTTGGTGCGGCCGCGAGTGCGAGGCCCCTCCTCCAGCGATCTGCAGCACAACCTGCCTCTCCTCACCCCGGTGCCGACCAGGTCCGCCGCCACCGTCGCAGCGCCAGCACCACCCCCGTCCCTGACGAGACCAGTCCCCCGGCCAGCAGCGTCAGCATCACGATGTCCCAGAGCGGCCGGCGGGTCGCCAGGCCACGATAGTCGAAGCTGTGCAGCGCATCGCGCCACCAGCGGGAGCGCCGGGTGCCGCCATCCACGAAGCCGGTGGGCCGCCCGCTCACGGCATCCAGATATAGGAGGCTCGCCTCCCGGTCTCCGAACGTCACCCGCCATGCCGGCAGGCGCAGCTCCCGCCCGTGCCGGGCGTAGTAGTCGTCGTCGTACGCAGTGATCCGCTCCACCTGCCGGATCGGTACCGAGTCCCCCATCACGCGCCGCGCCGCCGCGCGGACCAAAACCTGGGGGATCTCGCCCCGGGACTCACCGCTCTCGGCGTCCGCCCAGGCGGTGCGCCCATCGGCCTGATGGATTTCGAAGCCGGGGCGTCCGTCGAACTGCAGCAGGTCGATTGCAACCGGGGAGGCTCGCGACCCTTTTCCCGAGCGAAGCCGGGCGAGCGCCTCCACCTCAGTCAGGCGGACAGCGTCCCAGCGGGCGGGAGCGCCGCGGACCGCGGCGGCCTGCCCAGCGCGCGGGGAGTTCCCGCTGCCGAGGTTCTGCCAGACGCCGCTGAGGCACCAGGTCACCACCAGCACGCCGAAGCTGGTGCCGGCAAGGTGATGCCACCGGGAAATCCCTCGATAGGCGGGGAGCTGCCTGCCGCCGTACTGGCGCCGGGGAAGGAGCTGCACCACGCCCCACACGATGCCGGTGAGGCCGAGGAGGACGCCGGCGGAGGCGATGAGGATGATGGCCCAGTTCCACAGCGCGGAGCGATCGTAGAGCCACCGGAAGTAGAACCAGTGGGGCACCGTGCCGGTCCAGGTGGTGAACCGGGTGAGCCGGGTGACCACCCCGAAGGGATTTCCCCCCCGCTGGTCCACGTAGACCGCGGTGTGGCGGGCGTCGTCGAACCGCACGCGGTATGCCGGGAACCGCGCGGCGTACTCGCCATTCATCATGTACCGGTCGCCTCGGCGGAGGAGGTCGAGCGCCACGACATTCGGCTCCGCGCCCACGATCCCGCGCCCCGCCGCCTCGGCCAGGGCCGGCGACACCGGGGTGAGCACGACGCCGCTCCGCGCGTCCACCAGCACGGCGGGCAGCGACTCGCCGCCGTGATCTCGCCGGAACTGATAGACCGGACGATCGCCCAGGAGTTGGAGGCGGCCGCTCACCAGCGCCGCGTCGGCGCCGCGTTTCCCGAGCCCGCGGGTGGCGGCGGCCCAGGCGCGGGGAAAGCCAATGAAGGTGGAATCGGGCTCGAAGGGATGGAGGATGGCGAGCTCCCCCGACTCGGTGACGAGGGGCCAGGGGTAGTAGAGCATCGCGATGCCGCTCGCGAACCAGCCGAAAACCACGACGCCCAGCACGGTGCCGATCCACCGGTGGGCGAGGTAGGTGAGGTGGGTCCAGGAGGTCATCGGCGGAGCGACCCGGCGCGGGCCACCCGGCTCAATACCCGAGAGCCAGCCCAAAGGCCCGCCGCTTGCTCACGCGCAGGACCCGCTAGTTCGCAATCGGCCACACCCGCAGCATCACCACCCCGTGCGACGGCACCGTCGCGGCGTACCGCGCCTCCACCGAAGCCGAATCGGAATGGGCCCACAGGTCGCGCACCCGGGCCTTCTTCGTCTTGATGCCCACCCGCCCCCAGTCGGCGGTGATCGTCGAGGGCACCGACGCCCGATTGAAGAGCAGCACCGCGCGCGACCCGTCGGCCAGCGGCTTGACCCACAGCTGCAGCTCGCTCGGCGAGGCCTGCACGATGGTGCCCTGGACGCCGAGGGAATCCTGGTCCACGGCGATGACCTCCCGGTTGAGGAGGATGTCGCGCGTATCGGCCGCGGCCCGGGAGGAGTCCAGCATGGCGCGCACGTCGTTCCCCGCGATGAGCGGTGCCGCCATCATCGCCCAGAGGCTGAAGTGGGCGCGATACTCCGTGCGCGTCATCCCGCCATTGCCCACCTCGAGCATGTCGGGGTCGTTCCAGGCGCCCGGCCTCGCGACATGCCAGTACTGCGACGAGAGATCCACCAGGGTGAGCACGCTCGTCCACCGATCACTGATGTCCCCGGTGGTGCGCCACAGATTCCCGACCGCAGGGGCCCACTCCCAGGGCCGGTTGCTCCCCCACTCGCAGATGCTGAAAACGATCGGTCGCCCCGAGGCGGCAAGGGCAGCGCGGAAGACGGCGTACTGGGTGGGGGCGTCGAGCCCCTCGGCGTTGCACCAATCCACCTTCACGTAGTCCACCCCCCACACCGCATACGTCTTCGCGTCGATCGCCTCGTAGCCGTAGCTGCCGGGCCGTCCCTCGCAGGTCCGCCGACCGGCGTCGGTGTAGATGCCGAACTTGAGCCCCTTCCCGTGCACGTAATCGGCGAGCGCCTTGATCCCCGCGGGGAACCGCACCGAGTCGGCTACGATCACCCCCTGCGGGGTACGCGCCACCTGCCAGCAGTCGTCAATGGTGACGTACTGGTAGCCGGCCTCGCGCATGCCGTTGGTACTGATGGCGTCGGCAATTTCCCGAATGAGTTTGTCGCTCACGTTACAGCCGAATCGGTTCCAGCTGTTCCAGCCCATGGGCGGGGTACGGGCGAGGCCGTTGTCGAGGGGCGGCGCCGTGCGGTGGGCGGCAACGGAGAGGGCGACCGTGGCGGCCAGGGCGCCGAGGGTGGTCAGGCGTCGCATGGGGCTCGGCATGGGATGTCCTCGAATGTCGGGGGCGGCCTGCCCAACAACCTATCTCCGCATAGCGGACGCGCCAGAGCCGTCACTCCCGCGCCGCCCACAGGCCTGATCGCGGAACACTGCCGCCCCTTCGAGCCAGGGTCCG
>JBGPVQ010000239.1:0-5051 GCA_041491785.1 Gemmatimonadota bacterium
CTGTCCGCTCATCCTGGCCACACCGGTCGCGATCATCGGCGGCATCAATCGCGCGGCGCGAAGGCAGATCATCGTGCGCCACGGAGGCGCGCTGGAGGCGCTGGCCGCGGTAGATACCGCGGTGTTCGACAAGACCGGCACCCTGACGGTGGGGCGGCCCGAAGTCTCCTCGGTCCATCCCGTCCCGCCGTTCACCGAGCGTGAACTGCTCCGCCTGGCCGGGGCCGTCGAGCAGGGTTCGGGTCACCTGCTAGCCCGGACGTTGGTGGCGGCGGCCCACGGGCGGGGCATCGATCTCCCCCGCGCCGACGCGGTCACCGAGGCCGCGGGACGGGGGGTCTGGGGCCTGGTCGAGGGGCGGGATGTGACCGTCGGGGCGTTCTCCCTGGTGCGAGAGCGGTATCCCGAGGCCGCCTCGGTGTTGAGCGCCCTGCACAACGGCGGACCGGCGCTCCGGGCCTACGTCGCGGTCGACGGCCGCCCTGCCGGCACCGTCACCTACGCCGATCGAATCCGTCCCGACGCCCGGGCGGTGGTCGCGGAGCTCCGGCGCCTGGGGATTCGGCACGTGGCGCTGCTCTCGGGGGACCACGCCGAGAATGTTGCCGAGGTGGCCCGCTCCGTCGGAATCGATGAGGTGGCGGCTGACCTGCTCCCGGAGGGCAAGGTCGCCCATGTGCGGCGCCTGGGCCTGGGGTCCCGCCGAGTGCTCATGGTGGGGGACGGTACCAACGACGCGCCGGCCTTGTCGACTGCGGCGGTAGGAGTCGCCCTCGCGGCCCACGGTGGCGGGATCGCCGCCGAGGCCGCGGACGTGGTCCTCCTGGTGGATGACCTCGGCCGGGTGCCGGAAGCCGTCGCCATCGGCCGACGCACCCTGCGAATCGCCAAGCAGAGCATCGTGGCCGGGCTCGGGCTGAGTGCCGTGGGAATGGCGTTCGCGGCGGCCGGGTTGCTGGCTCCGACGGCCGGGGCGCTGGCTCAAGAGGCAATCGACATCGCGGTCATCATCAACGCGTTGCGCACCGTGGTGGTCGGCTCGGAAATGACTTCGTAAGTTCGAGGACCGGTTCGCCTTCTCTCCCCTCCAGACGGAGTCCCGCATGTCCGAGATGCCGGAAGGTCTGCCCAAGCACCCGATCGGAGCCTTCGCCTTCGTCGGGCTCTACGTCGTGCTCTTCGTGATCGGGTGGTTCGCGGTGTACACCTACCTGTATCTCGGCCGAGGGGCGGTGTCCCAATGAAGATTGACCTCTACGAGCGGATCTGGATGTGGGGGGTGGGGGTGATCCTCATCCTGTTCTTCGGTACCCTGGCCAACGCCTCGATCCGCTACGGCTTTCACCCCCCGTCTCATGTCGAGACGATCGACCCCCGCAAAGTCTTTCAGAGTCCGCAGTTTCGGCGGCAGGGAGTCTCGGTGGACGCGGCGGGCCGCGTGCACGTAACGGTCATCGGACTGATGTTCGTCTGGATGCCGGCGGAGCTGGTCCTGCCGGCGGACACCCCCGTCACCTTCCACCTCACGTCGGTGGACGTGATCCACGGATTCGAAATCGTCCGGAGCAATGGACAATCGATGGTGATTCCGGGGTATGTGAGCCAGTACACCACCACTTTTCACGCCGGCGAGTATCTGATCGCATGCAACGAGTACTGCGGCATCGGCCATCACACGATGGCCGGCAAGCTCAAGGTGGTGCCGAAGGCCCAGTGGCAGCCGCCGGCGGCAACCGTCGAGGGGCCTGCGGAAGGAGCCGAGCATGCCGCGCACTAACCGGCTGATTCTCGCGCACATCTGGGTTTCGGTGCTGGCGTTCGGGACCGCGTCGGGAATGGCGTTGATGCAGGCGGTGTCGCGGGCCAACCTCGAGGTGCCCTACCGCTCGGCCCGGATGTATTACATGTCCGTCACGGCCCACGGCGTGCTCATGGCGCTGGTCTTCACGACCTTCTTCATCATGGCGCTGGGGTATGCGGTGGCGCAGCGCGAGAACGGCGACATCAAGTTCCCCCGCCTGGCCTGGATGATGTACGGGCTGGCGGTCGTCGGAGTGGGGATGACGGCGTGGGCGATCCTCACCTTCCGGGCGAGTGTCCTCTACACCTTTTATCCGCCGTTGCAGGCGCATCCGGCCTTCTACATCGGACTCACGCTGGTGGTGGTGGCCTCCTGGGGGTGGTGCGTGAGTATGATCGCCTCGTGGCGCGAATCGCGGCGGCGGAACGGCGCCGCGCCCACCAGTCTGGCGATGCACGGCACCGCCGCGAACGCGATGCTCTGGCTGCTCGCCACGATCGGGGTGGCGGCGGAGATGCTGTTCCAGCTGATCCCCTGGTCCCTGGGCTGGGTCAAGACGGTGGACCCACTCCTGGCGCGCACTCTATTCTGGTTCTTCGGTCACCCGCTGGTGTATTTCTGGCTGTTGCCCGCCTACGTGATCTGGTACAGCCTGGCCCCGCGAGAGGCGGGCGGCAAGCTGTTCTCGGAGCCGCTCGCCCGGGTGACCTTCACCCTCTTTCTGATCTTCTCGACGCCGGTGGGGTTCCACCACCAGTATCAGGATCCCGGAATTCCCGCCGGCTGGAAGCTCTTTCATACGTTCAACACCATGGCCATCTCCTTTCCCAGCCTGCTGACGGCGTTTACCGTGGTGGCCTCGCTGGAGGTGGCCGGCCGGCTCCGCGGCGGGAAGGGGCTATTCGGCTGGATCCGCGCGCTGCCGTGGGGCAATCCGACAGTGGCGTCGGTGCTGCTGGCGGGCCTCCTCTTCATGGTGGGCGGCTTCGGTGGCGCCATCAACGCCGCCTATGTACTCAACTCGGTGGTGCACAACACCGCCTGGATCGCGGCGCACTTCCACCTGACGGTGGGCAGCGCGGCGGCGCTCACCTTCATGGGGGCGTGCTACTACCTGGTGCCTCGCATCAGCGGACGCGAACTCGAGCTGGGTCTGCTCGCCAAGATCCAGCCCTACCTCTGGTTCGTGGGGATGGCGCTGTTTTCCTTCACGGGACACATCGCCGGGTTGATGGGACTGCCCCGGCGGGTGTTCGCCACCGACTACGCGGGAGCCCCCCAGGCCCAGATGTGGCACGGACTGACGACGGTGTCCGCGCTCGGCGGGGTGGTGCTGTTTGCCAGCGCCGGCTGCTTCGTCGCGGTGATGCTGGGCACGATGCTCGCAGGGAAGCGAACCACGGTGGCGCCGATCGAGTGGGCCGAAGCACTCGGCGCTCCGGCCGGCGGCTTCCGGTCCACGATCTGGGACCGGCTGGGCCTCTGGTTCATCGTGGCGGTGGTGCTGGTGCTGATGGCCTACGCGGTGCCGCTCTGGGATCTCCTCCACATGACGCGGTACGGCAGCCAGGGATTCAAGCCGTTCTGAGGAGAGCTTCCCGCGCCGCGACGACGGCGTCGAGCAGTATCGAGCAGTCGAAGCGCACCGGATCGGTGCAGGGCAAGCCGGTGTCCCGCGTCGCCGTCTCACAGGCGGCGCGGGCATCGGTCTCGCTGAGATCGTAGGTGTTCATCGAAATGGCGATCACCCGCGTGGGGTGAACCGCCGAGCCGATGAGCTCGTACATCTTGACGTAGTCCGCCAGCGGCGGAATCCGCAGCCACGGCTCGCCTCGATATTCGCCGATGTGCTCGCGCGAAGCCTGGTGACAGAGGATCAGGCCGTCGGGACAGGAGCCGTGGAGGAGGCCCAGGGTGACCCCGGAATAGCCGGGGTGGTTGATGCTACCCTGCCCCTCCACCAGCACGATATCGGCGCCCGGCGCCGCCTTGAGGACCAGCTCCTCGGCGGCACCGGCGATGAAGTCCGCGACCACCGCATCCACTGCAGTGCCCCACCCCTCGATGAAAATCCCCGTCTGACCGGTGGCGACGAACTTGGCTTTGAGGCCCCGGGCGGTGAGCCCGCGGACCAGTTGGAGTTGCGCGGTCATCTTCCCGACGTTGCAGTCGGTCCCTACCGTGAGGACCACGTAGGCATCCACAACGCGGGCGAGCCCCGCCGCGACCGGCAGGTGGGAGGGCGACCGCCGCACGTCGAAGATGCGGCGCCCGTTGGCCTTGGCGCGCTCGGCTAACAGCGGGTCGTCGGAGAGGAAGGTGTGCAGTCCGCTCCAGAGATCGCAGCCTGTGTCGAGCGCGTCAGCCAACCAGCTGCGCCACTTGTCCGGTAGGCGCCCCCCCGCCGGCGCGATCCCGATCAGCACCGCCGTGGGCCCGAGGCGCAGCCCTTCGGCCATGGTGCCCACGACCGGAATGACCCCGCCGAACCCGAGGACATCCTGGACCGTTTTCCCGGCGGCGACGCGGTCCACGACGCCCACCACCCGTTCGGGGAGGTAGCGGATGACCGAGTTGGCGGTCTTGGAGGTCATCGGCGTGAAATCGCCGTCGGCGAGGATCAGGAAGCGAGGTTGGCTCGGCATGAGGTCAGGGAGTAGCGGGTAGCGAACAGGAAATGGCGGATGCGATGTGGCGGCGGACCCCTCCCGGAGGAACCCGCCGCCGCCCTCGTCGACCGCTCAGGCCTTCTTATCGGACTCCGGATTCTCGAGCAGTTCCGCGTCATGGACCGGTTCGGCGGCCTTCCCACCTCCGGCACCCAGCGCCTTGGTGTCCTTGTCTCCGGCGCCGAGGAGCCCCATCCGCGCCTTGAGATCGAGCAGCTGCTGGTCGGCGGTGCCCTTGTACTCCAGCTTCTTGAACTGATCCATCAGGTCATCCGACTGGAACTCCGCCTGCAGCTCCGCGGCCGCCAGCGCCTTCCGTTCGATGGCCTCGATCTTCTCGGCCATCCGGTCGAACGACTCGAAGGCGCTTTTGTCGTTCATTCCCGACATCGTCTCCTGAATGCGCTGCTGCGCCTGGGCGCGCTTGGCGCGGGCGATCAGGATGTTCTTCTTGCGCTTGGCCTCTTCGATCTTGTCATTGAGCTGCCGCAACTGCCCTTTAAGGGTCTCGGTGTCCGCCTTGTGGCGCACCCAGGTTTCATGCAGCTGCTGGGCACCCTGGAGCGCCTCGTTGTAGCGCA
>JBGPVQ010000240.1:0-5044 GCA_041491785.1 Gemmatimonadota bacterium
AGATCGCCGGTGATGATCACGAAGGCCGGCTTGACCGAATCCACCAGGGCCCGGAGTCGCTCGGTCCGGACCCGGCTCGCCTCGCTGATGTGGGTGTCGGAAGCGTGGACGAAGACGAAGTCGGAAGGCCCGGTGGCGCGCGCCAAGGCGAAGGCCAGCGGCTTCCCCGCAGTTGCCCCTTCGATCGGCTTCCAGAAGTTGCCGATCGAGCGGTAGCCGTCGGGCACACTGATGAACACGATGCCGAACCCGTTGGACCGATCGATCCGGAAGGTGCCGTCCGAGGCCGTGGTCACCACCTGGATCTGATCCGAGACCGCCACCCCGGCAATCCCCGGCTCGCCGGGGTCCCGGACTCCATTGGCGTTCTGGTCCACGAACACCACACCGGTCAGATCAACCGGAATCGGGGGCGAGGGCCGGGCGGCGCCGGAGCTCGCCGCAAGCGGAAGCAGGATGCCCCACGCGCGGAGTCGCATCAGACCCTCTCGATGATCGTCGCCATGCCCTGCCCCACCCCGATGCACATGGTGCAGAGGGCGTAGCGGCCGCCCTTCTCCTCCAGCTCCCGCATCGCCGTCAACAGCAGCCGTGCGCCGCTCATCCCCAGCGGATGGCCCAGCGCGATGGCCCCGCCATTGGGGTTGATCCGCGGATCGTCATCGCCGAGGCCCAATTGCCGGGTGCACCCCAGCACCTGTACCGCGAACGCCTCGTTGAGCTCGATTACGGCCATGTCGGCAAGCTCGAGCCCCGCCATCGCGAGCGCCCTCCTGGTGGCCGGGACCGGACCCAACCCCATAACCCGCGGCTCGACTCCGGCGGCGGCGCTCGCCACCAGCCGCACCGTCGGAGTGAGGCCGTGGGCCTTGACCCCGGCCTCCGACGCGATCAGGAGGGCGCACGCCCCGTCGTTGAGTCCGCTCGAATTTCCCGCCGTCACCGACCCCTTGCCATCGGTGCGGAACGCCGGCTTGAGCTTGGCCAGAACCTCGAGCGTCGTATCGGGCCGGATAAACTCGTCGTGCTCGAACGGCGGCGGCTCTTTCCCCTTGGCCCCGGGCGGGAGCGGCACCGGCACAATCTCCTTGGCGAACCGCCCCCGGCTCCGCGCCGCGGCGGCCTTCTGCTGGGAGCGGAGCGCGAAGCCGTCCTGCTCGGCCCGGGAGATCCCCAGCAACTCGGCGACGTTTTCTGCGGTCTGACCCATCGAGTCGATGCCGTACTTCTCCTTCATTCTGGGATTCACGAACCGCCACCCCAGACTGGTGTCGAAAAGCTCCTGGGTCCTGCCGAACGGCTGCGCCGCCTTGGAAAGGGCATAAGGGGCTCGGGTCATGTGCTCGACACCCCCCGCGAGGTACAGGTCGCCATCGCCCAGCCGCGCCCCCCGCGCGGCGATCGCCGCGGCGCTCAGCCCCGAAGCGCAGAGGCGGTTGACCGTCTCTCCCGGCACGCTCACCGGGAGCCCGGCCAGGAGCAGCGCCATCCGCGCCACATTGCGGTTGTCCTCCCCCGCCTGGTTGGCGCAGCCCAGCACCACGTCGACAATGGAGGCCGGGTCGAGGGATGGGTGCCGCTGGAGCAGCTGAGCGAGCACATGCGCGGCAAGATCGTCGGCGCGGACACCCGACAGGGAGCCGCCGAGGCTCCCAATCGGGGTTCGGACGCCGTCAATCAGATATGCATCGGCCATGGGAGAGCTCCCGGGGCGCTTTGGCCTAACCTGCTGAGCGGTGCTAATTTAGTACGCTTTCTCCCGGACCGGCACCCGATGACTTCTGCCAGTATCCTGTTCGAGCGCGTAGCCGGTGTGGGGCGGATTACGCTCAACCGCCCCGACGTGCTCAACAGCTTCGACACCCCGATGGCGCTCCGGCTGCAAGAGATACTGGCCGAGGTGGCGGGCGACTCGTCGCTGCGGTCGGTCTACCTGACCGGAGCTGGTCGCGCCTTTTGCGCGGGCCAGGACCTGGCCGAGGCCATCGCCCGGGAAGGCCGGGGCGCGATCAACTTCGCCGAGCACCTCCGCCGAACCTACAATCCGATCGTGAGGGCGCTCCGCCTCCTGCCCAAGCCGGTAGTGTGCGGTGTGAACGGCGTGGCAGCGGGCGCGGGCGCGAACCTGGCGCTCGCCTGCGACATCGTCATCGCGTCCGATGACGCGGCATTCATCCAGGCCTTCATCAACATCGGGCTGATCCCCGACTCGGGCGGAAGCTTCTTTCTCCCCCGGCTGGTGGGCACCGCCCAGGCGGCCGCGCTCATGATGCTCGGTGACAAGCTGAGCGCGACGCAGGCGCAGCAGATCGGCTTGATCTCCCGGGTGGTGCCCGCCGGCACGCTGGAGGAGGCTGGCTTTGGGACCGCCCGGCAGCTGGCCGGGCGCCCGACCTACGCGCTGGGCCTCATCAAGCAGCTGCTCAACGCCACCGACCGGAACTCGCTCGACCAGCAGCTCGAAATGGAGGCGGAGCTGCAGGCGCTGGCCAGCAAGAGCGCCGACTTCGCCGAAGGAGTGCGGGCATTTCTCGAGAAGCGAAAGCCATCCTTCACCGGAAGCTGATGTGACCGCACTCGCGCGCGAAACGACGATCGGCGTCCTCGGCGCCGGCGCCATGGGCAGCGGGATCGCCCAGGTCGCGGCCACCGCCGGACATCCGGTGATGGTCACCGACGCGCGGGCCGAGGCGCTGGAGGAGGCGAAGGCCCGGCTGGAAATGACCCTGGCCCGGCGGGTCGAGAAGGGGACCTTGTCCGCCGACACGGCGCGGCAGCTCCAGGACCGGATTACCTGGGCCCCCGGCGCCGCGGGGGAGTACGGCCTCTTCCGGCATTGCGGCCTCGTCCTCGAGGCCATCGTCGAGGACCTCCAGGCCAAACAGACCGCGCTTCGGGAGCTCGAGGCCGTGGTCGGCGACGAGTGCGTCCTCGCCAGCAATACCTCGTCGCTCTCCATCACCGGCATTGCCGGCGGCTGCCGGATCCCCGCCCGGGTCGTCGGAATGCACTTCTTCAACCCGGCGCCGCTGCTTCCGCTGGTGGAAATCATTCCCGGACTCAACACCGCGGAGGCCACCGCCTCGCTCGCGAAAGACACGGTACAGGCCTGGGGCAAGCTCCCGGTCGTCGCGGCGGATACGCCGGGATTCATCGTCAACCGGATCGCCCGGCCCTTCTACGGCGAGGCGCTCCGGATCTACGAAGAGGGTATCGCGGCCCGGGCAACGATCGACTGGGCGATGCGGGATATCGGCGGTTTCCGCATGGGGCCATTCGAGCTGATGGACCTGATCGGCAACGACGTGAACCTGGCAGTTTCCCGTTCCGTCTTTGAGGCCTTCCAGTACGATCCCCGCTACCGGCCCTCCCTCACGCAGCAGCGCATGGTTGAAGCCGGCCGCCTCGGCCGGAAGACCGGGCGCGGGCACTACGACTACGGCAAGGGCGCCGCGGTGCCGGCTCCGGTCAAGGACGGCTCGCTGGGACGCACGCTGGTCGACCGGATTCTGACCATGCTGGTCAACGAGGCGGCCGACGCACTCTTCTGGAGGATCGCGTCGAGGGACGACATCGATCTCGCGATGACGAAGGGGGTCAACTACCCCAAGGGCCTCCTCCGCTGGGGCGATGAGATCGGGATTCCCACGGTGCTCGAGCGCCTCGAGCGGCTGCAGGCGGAATACGCCGAGGAGCGCTACCGGCCCAGCCCGCTGCTCCGGCGCATGGCCCGCGACGGGCTGCGGTTCTACCAGTGACCCAGCCGCAGCGGAGGGCCGAGCAGATCGTCGAGGGGATGCTGGCGCGGGACGAATTCACCCGCTGGCTCGGCGTCGACGTCGTGGAAATCCGGCCGGCCTACTGCGTGTGCCGGATGACCGTGCGGGACGAGATGGTCAACGGCTTCGGCGTGGCTCACGGCGGGATCACCTTCTCCTTTGCCGACAGCGCGTTCGCCTTCGCTTGCAACACCCAGGGGCGCATCGCGCTCAGCATCGAGAACGGCATCACCTATCCGGCGCCGGTGCATCCCGGCGACGTCCTCACCGCCACCGCCACCGAGGAGACGGCCTCCAGCCGGCTCGGCTTCTACCGGGTGGTGGTCACCAATCAGCAGAGCGAAACCGTGGCGATCTTCCGGGGTACCGTCTACAAGACCAACCAGGAGCATCCGCTCCCGTGACCCACCCGATCGACTGGCAACGGGTGCTGTATCTGACCCTGGTGTCCCGGTTCCTCGATGACACCGAGGAAACCCGGCTGGTGCCCGAGAAGAAGGTGCTCTACCAGTTCTCGGCGCGTGGCCACGAGGTGGCCCAGCTCATCCTGGGCCAGCACCTCACCCACCAGCACGACGCGGCCGGCGCCTACTACCGCTCCCGACCGCTGCTGCTGTCGCTCGGCCTCACCATCGGTGACGCCTTCGCGGGGCCGATGGGCAAATCGGGGGGGTTCAGCGATGGACGGGACATCGGCGTGGTCTGCAACCTGCCGAGCGATCCGGGTCCGGTGGTGCTCCCGATGTCGGGCGACGTCGGCTCGCAGTACACGCCGACGGCGGGGTGGGCGCAGGCCATCTGCTACCACCGGGATGTGCTGGGTGACGCCTCGTACGAGGGCGCGATTGCCTGCGTGCTGGGAGGCGAGGCCTCGGTGGCCACCAACGGTTTCTGGTCGTCGCTCACCATCGCGACCACGCTTTCCCTGCCGATGGTGTTCTACATCGAGGACAACGGCTACGGCATCTCGGTGCCGGCCAAGCTCCAGACGCCCGGCGCCGACATTGCGGTCAACCTCGCCTCGTTCCGGAATCTCCTGGTCCGGAACGGAAACGGCAGCGATCCCGCCCGGACGGCCAGTCTCATCGGTGAGTGCGTGGCCCACGCCCGCGCCGGCAAGGGCGCGGCGCTGTTGCGCCTGAGCGTGCCGAGGCTGTCCGGCCACTCCGGCCAGTACACCCAGGCATACAAGAGCCCGGAATTAATCGAGCAGGAGAGGGCCAACGACCCGCTGCCCAAACTGTATGGGTTCCTTCGGGGCGGCG
>JBGPVQ010000241.1:0-5021 GCA_041491785.1 Gemmatimonadota bacterium
CACGGCAAGTCGGCGCTGGTCACGGCGCTCACCGGCCGGCCGATGGACCGGCTGGCCGAAGAGCGGCGCCGGGGGATCACCATCGATCTCAATTTCGCGCCGCTCCGCCTCGAAGGAGCGCCCCCCGCCGGCATCGTTGACGTCCCCGGCCACGAAGACTTCGTCCGCACCATGGTGGCGGGCGCCTCGGGCATCGACCTGGTGCTCCTGGTGGTCGACGCGGCGCAGGGGCCGCAGCCCCAGACCTGGGAGCACCTGGCCATCGTCGAGCAGCTCCGGATCCCGCGCGGGATTCCCGTCATCACCAAGGCCGATCTCGCGGACCCGGAATGGATCGAACTCGTTGCCGCCGAACTGGGGGCCCGTCTTGCCGGATCACCGGTTGGGTTCGGCAGCCCGGTGGTCGTTTCCGCGATCACCGGCCAGGGGCTGCCCGATCTCATCGCTCGGCTCCGCGCCGAACTGGGCGAATTCCGCCGGGAGGTGATCGCTGACGGGTTCCGCATGCCGATCGACCGCGCGTTCTCGATGGCCGGGGTCGGCACCGTCGTTACCGGCACGCCCTGGTCCGGCGCCATTCGCGTGGGTGACGCGGTGCGCATTCTTCCGTCCGGCCTCGAGGGGCGGGTGCGATCCCTGGAGGCCTACGGCGCAGCCGCCGAGACCGGTGCGCCGGGCGCGCGGACCGCGGTGGGACTCGGGGGGGTGGACCGAAGCGACGTGGGCCGCGGAGACGTACTGGTCTCAGGCTCAATACTCTGGCGGGCCACCACCGCGCTCGACCTCGCGATCGAGCTGCTGCCGGGTGCTCCACCGCTCACCCGTCGCCGGAGGGTTCGGCTGCATCTGGGCACCGCGGAGGTTCTGGGGCGGGTGTATCCGCGGGGCGAAATCGGTGGCGGGCAGACCGGCCTGGCGAGAATCGCTCTCGAGTCTCCGGTCGTGGCGCGGGGCGGGGACCGCGTCGTGCTCCGAGGGTACTCTCCCGTAACCACCATCGGGGGCGGTGTCGTCCTGGATCCGCTCCCACCTCGCCGCGCCACCTGGCCGGAGGGTCTTGCCTCGTCGGATCTCCGGCTCCGGGCGGCGGCACTGGTGGCAAGAAGGCCCGGCGGCCTTACCCTCGCGGAGCTTCCGCTGTTGCTCGGGGTCACCGAGGCTGAGAGTCGGCAGCTGTCGGTGGGCCTCCCCGATGTGGCTGTGGCGGGTGGACGCCTGATCTCCTCCGCCACCACCGCTCTGCTCCGGCGCGCAGCCCTGGCCCATGTGACGGGATTTCACGAGCAGCGGCCGGCGGAGCGGGGAGTTTCCCTCGAGACCTTGCGCCGGGCCCTCCGGGGCCCTGCCGAGGTCGTGGCGGCGGTGCTCGATGGAATGATTCGTCGGGAGGAGATCGTGGTGGCCGATGGCCTGGCGGCGCTGCCGGGGTTTTCCCCCCGGCTCGCTGCGGGGGAGGAAGTGCTGGAGCGGGCATTGGAGGTCCTCGATCGCGCTGGGCTGGAGCCACCCACGGTCGCGGAATTGGAGCGCGAGCTGGGCACCCAGGGCCTCCTGCAGGTTCTCCGGTTCGCCGCGCAGACCGGCCGGGCAATCGCGGTGGAGAGCGATCGGTATTTTTCCCCAGGTCCACTCGCACGGTTTCTCGATACTGTTCGCGAACTCGCTAGGCAGCAGCCTATTACGCCACCGATGGTAAGGGACCGACTGGGCCTCAGCCGGAAGTACCTGATCCCCCTCCTGGAGTGGTCAGACCGATCGGGCGTAACCCGCCGGGTAGGTGACACTCGCGTCCTGCTCTGAGGGGCAGCCGATCTGCCATTTCGGCATATATTCGGGGTATGGCCATTGCCCGATGGAGCTCAAGACCTGAAGTCGTCAACCCCGAACCGGGCGAGCAGAGGAAGCGATGATCAGACCCGAGCGCCTCACCATCAAGGCCCAGGAGGCCTTCCGGGATGCCACTGCTCTGGCCACCGAGCGGGGCAACCCGGTGGTCAATGACGCCCACCTCTTTGCCGCCCTGTTGTCCCAGGACGAAGGGGTGGTTCAGCCGCTGCTGCAGAAGGCGGGGCTCAATGTGGCCGCCTTGCGCGAGGCGACCGATCGCGAGGTGGCGAAATTTCCCACCCAGGCCGGTGGCAACGGCTCGCAGACCTACAGCCGCGAGCTCAACAAGGTCTTCAGCCGAGCCGAGGCGGAGGCCACCCAGCTCGGCGACGCCTACGTCTCGACCGAGCACCTCCTGGTGGCCCTGGTCGATGAGAAGGGCACCACGGCGCGGGCCCTGATCAGCGCGAACCAGCTCTCCGCCGACGACCTGCGCGCCGCCCTGGCGGCGGTGCGCGGCTCCCATCGGGTCACCGATCAGGCGCCCGAGGAAAAATACCAGGCGCTCGAACGGTTCACCCGCAACCTCACCGACCAGGCCCGCAAGGGGAAACTCGATCCCGTCATCGGCCGGGATGAAGAGGTGCGCCGGGTCATGCAGGTGCTCTCCCGGCGCACCAAGAACAACCCCGTACTGATCGGGGAGCCGGGCGTCGGCAAGACCGCCATCGTCGAGGGCCTCGCCCAGCGGATCGTGAACGGGGACATTCCTGAATCACTTCGCAACAAGGAGATCGTCGCCCTGGACATCGGGCAGATGCTGGCCGGCGCCAAGTATCGGGGAGAGTTCGAGGAGCGGCTCAAGGCGGTGGTTAAGGAGCTGGTGGCCGCCGAGGGGCGCTTCATCGTGTTCATCGACGAGCTGCACACCATCGTAGGTGCGGGTGCCGCGGAGGGGGCGGTGGACGCGAGCAACATGCTCAAGCCGGCCCTGGCCCGGGGCGAGCTGCATGTGGTGGGCGCCACCACGCTGGACGAGTACCGGAAGCACGTGGAGAAGGACGCCGCCCTCGAGCGCCGCTTTCAGCCGGTGCTGGTGGGCGCCCCCAGCGTGGAGGACACCATCGCGATCCTCCGCGGACTCAAGGAAAAATACGAGGTGCACCACGGGGTCCGGATCACCGACAACGCGCTGATCGCCGCGGCGCAGCTCTCCGACCGCTACATCGGCGACCGGTTCCTCCCCGACAAGGCCATCGATCTGGTGGACGAAGCGGCCAGCCGCCTCCGTATCGAGATCGACTCGCTCCCCCAGGAAATCGATGCGGTGGAGCGGCGAATTCTGCAGCTGGAAATCCAGCGCCAGGCGCTGCTCAAGGAGAAGGACAAGGCCGGAAAGGAGCGGCGCACCGTGGTGGAGCAGGAGATCGCCGAGCTCAAGGAAAAATCCGGCGGGATGAAGGCACAGTGGCAGGCCGAGAAGGCGGCGATCCAGCACCTCCAGTCCATGAAGGCCGAGCTGGAGCAGCTCCGGATGGAGGTGGAGCAGGTGTCCCGCCGCGGCGAGCTGCAGCGGGCCGCCGAGCTTCGCTACGGGAAGATTCCCCAGCTCGAAAAGCAGATCGCCGAGGAGGAAACCCACCTGGGCCAGATCCAGAAATCGGCCAAGTACCTCAAGGAGGAAGTGGACGCCGAGGACATCGCCGAGATCGTGGCCAAGTGGACCGGAATCCCGGTGTCCAAGATGCTGGAGTCGGACCGCGAGCGGCTCACCCGGCTCGAGGCCGAGCTGGGCAACCGGGTCATCGGCCAGTATGAAGCGGTAGCCGCCGTGGCGAACGCCATCCGGCGGAGCCGGGCCGGGCTGCAGGACCCGAACCGGCCCACCGGCTCGTTCATCTTCCTGGGGCCCACCGGCGTTGGCAAGACCGAAACGGCGCGTGCGCTGGCGGAATTCCTGTTCGACGATGAGCGGGCGATGGTCCGGCTCGACATGTCCGAATACATGGAAAAGCACTCGGTGGCCCGGATGATCGGGGCACCGCCGGGCTACATCGGGTACGATGAGGGCGGCCAGCTCACCGAGGCGGTGCGCCGGCGGCCGTACAGCGTGGTGCTCTTCGACGAAATCGAAAAGGCCCACCCGGACGTCTTCAACGTTCTGCTCCAGATCCTGGACGACGGCCGGCTCACCGACAGCCAGGGCAGGGTCGTGGATTTTCGCAATACCGTCCTCATCATGACCTCGAATCTCGGCAGTCACCTGATTGTGGACGCGGGGCCGGTGGCTTCACCCGAGGCGTGGAGCGTGGTCGAGGGGCGGGTCCTCGGCGAGCTGCGCGGCCACTTCCGGCCCGAATTCCTGAATCGGGTGGACGATGTGGTGGTATTCCAGCCGCTCACCCGCCAGGACCTGGACCGCATCGTGGATCTGCAGCTCGCCCGGCTGGACAAGCTGCTGGCGGAGCGCCATCTCACCCTTGCGCTCACCCCCGCGGCCCGCGAGCTGCTCGCCGATCGCGGCTACGACCCGGTATATGGCGCGCGGCCGCTCAAGCGGGTCATCCAGCGGATGCTGCAGAATCCGCTCGCGCTGACGGTGCTGGAGGGTGGCTACACGCCCGGAGATATGGTCCTCGCCGACCGGGAGGGAGATCATCTCAAATTCGAGCGACAGTCTCCCGCGGTGCTCGCGTCCCACAGTGCATAGCGCGCCCGTCTCGGAAGCCGACCTCGCCGGAATGCGGAGCGCGGTCGCGCAGGCGCGACGCGCGGCGTCACTCGGCGAGGTGCCTGTCGGCGCGGCGATGATTCGCGACGGGGTGATCCTCGCCGAAGCGCACAACGAAACCGTGGCGCGGCGCGACCCGACGGCGCACGCGGAGCTCCTGGTGGTGCAGCGGGCGCTGGCCTCGGCGGGAACCGATCGCCTGACCGACGCCACGCTTTACGTAACGCTGGAACCGTGCGCGCAGTGCGCCGGCGCCATCGTGCTCGCCAAAGTGGGGCGGCTGGTATTCGGCGCCGAGGATCCCAAGTCCGGCATGGCCGGCTCGGTGTCCGACCTGCTCCGCCATCCCGCGCTCAATCATCGAGCCGAGGTGAGGGGCGGTGTCCTGGCCGACGACTGCGCGGCCCTGCTCCGGGAGTTTTTCTCCCGGCAGCGACGCCCCGAAACCTGACCCGGTCCCGGG
>JBGPVQ010000242.1:0-5011 GCA_041491785.1 Gemmatimonadota bacterium
AGCGACCGGCTTCTGGGGCCGCTGATCGCCGGGCTCGACCCCCGCCCCGCCGCGGCTCGGCTGGTGGTGGTGCTCCTGGCCGGCCTCCTGCTCAAGAACGCGCTGCAATACACCGCCAACCAACTCTCGGTGGCGGTGCAGGAAGGCCTGGTGCGCGATCTGCGCATTCGGCTCTACCGCCATCTCCTATCGCTCGATCTGGGTTTCTTCCAGCGGACCCGCGCCGGCCAGCTCATCTCCGGAGTGATGGTGGATGCCGACCGGGTCAAGCAGGCGGTGACGGCCTCGCTGGCGGCGCTGTTTCAAAACGGCGTGGTGATCCTCACGACCCTGGTGATTCTGGCCACCATCTCGCTCCGGCTTACCCTCCTCACGCTGGCGACGGCGCCGATTCTGGTCTTCGGGATCCGGGGCCTCCTCCGGCGGCTCCGGCGGCATTCGCGGCTGTGGACCGAGGAGCAGGGTGAGCTCACCGCCACCGTGACCGAGCGGCTGGGCGCGATGAAGCTGATCCGCGCCTATGGGAGCGAGGCGCATGAAGGAGAGGTCTTCGCCCAGCAGGCCGACCGCTACCGGAAGCGGGTCCAGCGGACCCAACGCTATGCCTCGATGACCAGCCCGGTGAGCGAAGTGTTCGGCGGCTTGGTGTTGATCCTCATCATTTGGGCGGCAGCGAATCCGGCGGTGACGGGGGTGACGCTCGGCCCGGAGGTCACCATCGTCTTCCTGGTCGCCGCGCTCAAGATCATGTCGCCGATCAAGTCCATCGCCCAGTTCCCGACCTCGATGGCGCTCGCGCTGGCCAGCGCCGAGCGGGTCTTCGAGATCCTCGACCGGCCCTCCGATGAAGCCGATGCTCCTGGGGCCCTCCCGGCGCGCTTCGCGCGGGACATCACCTTCGACCGGGTGAGCTTCGCCTACGAGGCGGGGCATCCGGTGCTTTCGGAAGTGTCGTTCACCGCACCCAAGGGCAGCGTCGTGGCGATCGTGGGGCCGTCCGGCGCGGGGAAGACCACGTTGCTTGAGCTGCTGCCCCGGTTCCACGATCCCTCGGCGGGGGAAATCCGCCTCGACGGGACACCGCTGCCGCGCTTCCAACGTGCCTCGCTGCGCGGCCTCCTCGGCGTCGTGAGCCAGGAAACGGTGCTCCTCAACGACACGGTGCACGCCAACATCGCGTACGGACGCCCCGGCGCCCTGCGGGCCGACGTCGAGGCGGCGGCCCGCGCGGCCAACGCGGACGAGTTCATCACCCAGCTCCCCGCCGGCTACCAGACCCTCCTGGGCGAGCGGGGAACCCGGCTCTCCGGGGGCCAGCGCCAGCGCATCGCCATTGCGCGGGCACTGCTGCGGGATCCGCCGATCCTGCTTCTCGACGAGGCCACCAGCGCGCTGGATACCGAGTCGGAGCGTCTGGTGCAGGATGCGATCGATCGGCTGATGCGGGATCGGACCGTGCTGGTGGTTGCCCATCGGCTCGCGACGGTCCTCGACGCGAATGAGATTCTGGTCCTGGACGGGGGGCGCCTGGTGGAGCGGGGCACCCACCAGGCGTTGATCGCCGAGAACGGGCTCTATCGCCGGCTCTACGACCTGCAGTTTCGCGGCGCCGAGGTGCTGGCGTGAGCGGCGGCGGCCCCTCGGTGCTGGTGGTAGCGGAGTTCGACGACGCCCATCACGCCCACGCCGCTCAGCGGTGCCGGGCACTCGAGCGGCTGGGCTGCCGGGTGGACGCCTTCGATCTCTTCAAGCGTCCCGGATTCCTGGGGCGCCTGACCGGCAGTGATCTGCGCTCCCGCCTCCGGAAGGCGGTCGAGACCGCGGAAGCGCGCCTGGTCCTGGTGATCGGCGGCCACGAGCTCGAACCGGAGCTGGTGGAGCAGCTCCGACGCTCCACCGGAATCCCCTGGATCAACTGGTTTCCCGACGACCTTCGCACCGTGGAGCAGGTGGTCCGCCACGCTCCGGCCTATCAGCAGGTATTCGTTTCGGGCACCGATGTCGCGGAACACGTGGACGCGGCGCTCCGCCGGACGGTGCTGGTGGTACCGCTCGCTGCCGATCCTTCGGTCTATCGGCCGCTCCGCTCCCGGGATCAGTATCGGGCCAACGTCGTCTTTGCCGGCTCGGCCACTGCGCGGCGCGAAACCTTGCTCAGCGGCCTGGCGGAGTTCGGGCTGGCCCTATGGGGGCCGGGATGGCGGCGCACCTCGCTCCGCGATTACTGCCGCGGAGAGGTTCCCAGCACCGAGGAGTATGTCCGGGCCTACGGCGGCGCGTCGGTGGCGGTGAATATCCATCACACTGCCGGCACCGGTGGCCACGGCGAAGCCTTCGTCAATCAGCGGCTGTTCGAGGTGGCGGCGATCGGAGTGCCCCAGATCGTGGATGCTCGCCGGGATCTTCCCCGCCATTTCGAGGCAGGCCGCGAGGTCCTGGTGTTCCACGACGCCGAGGAGCTCCGCAAGCTGGTCGAGGCGGCGCTGCAGGACCTGCCCGCGGCCGAACTGATCGGCGAGGCGGCCCGCCGGGAGGTGCTGGCGAGGCACACGTACATGCACCGGATGCGAATCATCCTGGACAGCGTGGACGGTCGGTCGCCAGCCTCCCCGTAGCCATCACCGTCCGATACAACTCGAGGTACCGTTCCGCCATCGTTCGGTGGGTGAACCGCGCCAGCACCCGCGCCCGGCACGCTTCCGGCGCGATCGACGCGATGCCCGGCCGGAGCGCCACCAGTTCGTCCAGGGTGTCGCCGAGGGCGCCGGTGTCCGGGGTGACGATCTCGGGAAGCGCGCCCCGCCGGGTTCCCAGGACCGGCGTGCCGCTCACCATCGCCTCGATGAGCGTGAGTCCGAAGGGCTCGTCCCAGAGCGCGGGCATCCAGAGGCACGCCGCCTCCGCCAGGAGGCTCCGCTTCTCCTCGCCGCCCACTGAGCCCACGACTTTCACTCCGCGGCGCAACACCGGCCGCCAGCCGCCCGCGACGATCAGCCGGCGGCCCGCGCGCCGGGCGCCGGCGACCGCCCAGCGCCACCCCTTGACCCCATGCAGCCGGCCGAGGAAGAGATCGAAATCGCTCTTCGCGGCGCTGTAGCGGTACTCCGCCGGGTCGAGGCCGTTGTGCACGAAGGCGGACCCGCCGCTCCGCCGGGCGTGGTTCTCGCTCAGGCAGACCATGTTCGGAGGGTAATCGGCGCGGGTCGCTGTGCCGTGCAGCGTCCACAGGGTCGGGACGCCGGGGACCTCGAGGGGGCGGTGGGCGTGGACCACCTCGACGCCGGGTGGCAGGTAGGGGCGGATGTCGAAGTCGATGGCTCCCGCTTGCCGCGGATCCACCGGCACCAGCCGCGCCTCCGGGACCCGCGATCCGGGCGCCGCGAGGAGCACCACCTCGTGTCCCAACTCGGCCAGGCCACGGGCGAGCCAGACTACCACGCGCGGGGTTCCGCCGTAGCGCTCGACCGGGACCCGACCGTGGTACAGAAGAGCGACGCGCATCGGCGGACAAGGTACAACCGGATTACCTTTCGCGCGTGCCGTCCGTCCATTCCGGCGCCCGCGTCCTCCTCGTCGCCAAATTCAATCAGCGGTGTCATCGCACCCGCGGTCTCGACCCGCTGCTTCGGCGTCCTCTCGCGCGCTGGGTCAGCTGGTTCCCCGACCGGCCCCATCTCCTCGATCTCTCGCTCCGATGAAGCTCTCGGGCTTCTCCATCGTTCGGAACGCGGAGATGCTCGACTTCCCGGTCGAGGCGAGCCTCCGCTCGATCCTCCCGATCTGCGAAGAGGTGGTGGTAAACGTGGGGCAGTCGGAGGACCGCACCCTCGAGATGGTTCGGGGAATCAAGAGCCCCAAGATCCGGATCCTCGAAACCGAATGGGACCTAGGCCGGGGAGAGGCCCTCCTCCGCGAGGAAACCCTCCGGGCCATGCGCGCCTGCCGGCATCCCTGGGGGGTCTGTATCCAGGCCGACGAGGTGCTGCACGAAGCGGGAGCGCCGGCGCTTCGGAGCGCGATCGAGTCGTCCGATGGCGACGCGCGGGTCGAGGGCATCGCGGTCCGGTATCATCACATCTTCGGTGATCCCGACCACGAGGCGGTCAACCGGCGCTGGTACCGGCGCGAGGTCCGAGCGGTACGCCTCGATCCTGCGCTCGGAATCGAGCCGTATCGGGACGCCCAGGGCTTTCGCGTTGGCGCGGGGGCGCGCAAGGTCCGCGCACGCCTCGCCGACGCGGAGATGTTTCACTACGGCTGGATGCGCTCCGCCGCGGCCCTCCGGGCCCGAGGAGCGGTGGATCGCCTGCTCTACCCCGGACGATGGGTTCCGCCCGGCGATCAGGCGGCGGTGCTCCGGTGGTTTCCGGGACTTCGACCGTTTCGCGGCAGCCATCCCGCGATAGCCCGGCGGTGGATAGCTGCGCGGGCCCACGATCCCGATCGGGTGGTGACGCCGCGGTTCTTCCAGGTTGAGCACCTCCGCTACTACGCGTCGGATCTGATCGAGCGGATCAGCGGAACCCGGCCGTTCGAGTTCCGAAACTACACTCTGGTGTAACGGCGTGGACGATCTCCGCCGGTTCGCCCCCAATCTCTGCTGCACGCGCCCCGTGCCGGCGCTCCGGCGCGGCGGGCTCCGCATCGCGCTCGAGGGAAACCGGCCCGCCCGGCTCGCGGTTGCCGTCTCGGATATCCCGGTCCATCGGGAGTTTCTGAGCGGGCGAGCGCGCTTCTTCCCGCCGAACGATGACGTCTCCCTGGCGGAACACCTTCGCCAGCTCCGCCAGTGGGGGCCGCAGCAAGTCCGGGGAGCGCCCCTTGCCGACCTCACCATCGAGGCCGGTGCGGCGCGGTTCCTTCCCCGGCTCCTCGGTTTGCTGAAGGGGCCGGCATGACCCGCGGCCCGGACCTCCTCCTGACCTACGATTTCCCGCCGATGGGCGGCGGCATTTCCCGCTGGATGGGAGAGCTTGCGCTGCGGTATCCGCCGGGCGGCCTGGTGGTATCC
>JBGPVQ010000243.1:0-5010 GCA_041491785.1 Gemmatimonadota bacterium
ATGAACGCGGAGCTTTCCGCCTGGTTCAGCGCCTACCAGAACAAGGGGATTCAGCTGGCCTAAGTAGCGCAAACCCTACCACCCTGCGGTTTCAGCCGCTGCCGTGAACGCTGCGCGCCTCAGCGGCCGGCCTCCCGCCGCAGCCGCGCGAGATGAAGTCGGGTCTCGCGCAACACCACGAGATCGGGGTCGGCCTCCTTCCAGCGGTCCAGCAGCGTCTGCAGCGCGGCGCGGGCAGTCGCTGAATCTCCGAGGGCTTCGGCCACCCGGGCCACTTCGAGCGGTGCCAGCACCCAATCTCTCTGGGTATCCTGACCGAACCCATCGAGGCGGGCGAACGCGGCGGAGGCGGTGAGGGCGGAATCCAGCACGCCCCGCCCCGCGAGTATCCGGCCGATCAGCCCGGCCCGCCATTCCGCCAGGCGCGGATCGATGTCGTTCCGGATCGCCTCGGCGGCCGCCTCCGGCGCGCCGCGCGCCAGGGCCAGCTCGGCGGTCAGCAGGCCGCGGGCGCTTCGATCGGTCGCATTGTCGGGCTTCAAAGCGGATTCCAGCCGCCCCAGCACCTGGCGAGCATCGCCGATCCGGTTGGCCCGCACCAGCACCCGGCCGAGCAGGGCGAGGAACATGGGCTCCACGTACTGGGTGCGAGCCACCCTGAGCGCCTCGGCGAGCTCACGTCCGGCAAGTGTCGGCGCGCCACGAACCAGGTAGGCGTCGGCGAGGAGCGACTCGTTCCGGAGCAGGGAGAGCCCGGCGTCCGATGCCCGGGAGAGCGCCACCGCGGTCGCCAGGTGCTCGATAGCGGCTCGGTACCGGCCGCGCAGCATCTCGAGATATGCCAGCGAGCGATGCCCTCGGGCCTGGTCGTTCCCCTCGGGGAGCGCCAGCATCCGGCGAAAGGCGGCCTCGGCCTCGGCGTAACGCCCCAGCCGAACGAAGACGCCGCCCCATTCGTGGTTGATGAAGTTGTTGATCAGCGCGGTGGAGTCGGCGCGTTCCGCGGCGGCGTAGGCATCCAGTGCCAGCCGGTTCTCACCCATCCCCTTGTAGCAGGTGGCGAGGTTCACCTGGATGTTTGAGGCGGTCGAGTCGAACGTCAGGGCGCGCTGTAGCGCGGGGATGCCTTCCTTGCACCGACCTACCTGCATGAGCGCGGTGCCGTAGTTGTACCAAGTATCCCGGGACGGATAGCGCTCTGCGAGCATGCCATCGATCCGGCTCGCTTCGATCCGGTTGCCACGGGCCCCGGCCAGCCGGCTATCGAGGGAGAGCTGCTCCCGGAAAGTGAGCCGGGTGCGGAATCGCTGGGCGGCCGCGTAGTGAACATCCCCGCTGGGCCGGTCATTGATGAAATAGTAGAGCGAGCCCAGCGCGGCGTGGGCCATGGCGAACCCAGAATCGAGCGCCACCGACTGCTGGAAAAGCTGCTGAGCCCGGTCGTACTTGGAGCGCCGCCACGATTCCGCCCCCTCGGCGTACAGCTTCAGCGCTTCGAGCGAGTGGGTGGTAACGAGGGGAAGCGAGGGAAGGCTGTCCCGGTAGCGCCGGGGATCGCCGGCGCTGGCCTGCACCCTCCGAATGAGACGGTCGAGTGCTTCGATCACATCGTCGAGTCGGTTGACCGAGACCCGGTGCACCGCGATGTCCGCCCCGTCGACCGGTGAGAGTAGCCGGCCGGTCAGAGTGTACTTACCGCTCGCCCTCGCCACGGTCAGGGAAAGGGCCGCCCGGGCATTCTCTCGGGCGGCCACCTCGACGGCCAGCGAATCGGTCAGCACGCTGTCTCCCGAGCGGCCCATTCGTTTGAGCGCGTCGGCGATCCTGGTGCGGGGGAGCAGGGTCATGTGGCGCGATTGCTGAAGTCCGACGGCCGCAGCCGAAGCGAGAGCCCGCGAAAGCCCTGGATCGCCGCTTAGGTCGAGTGGGTCGGCCATGACCACCACACTGCCGTCGGGAAAGATCGGGCGCCCCGAGAGCATCGGTGGGAGGAGCCGGAGCGCGAGAACGACCAGCCCGATCACGCCTACCGCCGCGATCCAGCGGCGCTGCGGCCTTCGCACGCTGGATTCCACCAGGGACGGCACCGGAATGGGCTGGGACAGCGTCGCACCGGCTGGAAGCGCCGTTTCAGCCGGGTCGGGTTGTTCGGCGACAACCGGGGCAGTGGACCGCCACTCCCCGCGGGCGAGCCGGGTCAGGAGGGCGCCGACGGATGGATCCGGTGGTGCGCCAAGCTCCTGCCGCCGAGCGAGCTCTTGCGCCCGGCCGTACTGGATGGCGCCGGCCACATCACCAACGTCCGCAAGCGAGGTCATGTATCCCAGCGCGACCCGGGAATTGAGCGGCGCGAGAACGCTCAGCCGCCGCCAGTGGGCCGAGGCCGCCTCGAGGCGGCCCCGGTCGGTTGCCTCCCGGGCAGCGGCCTCCACTGCCTGGATCGCCAACTCGCGAAGCCGGGTCCGCTCGATCTCCGCCCAGCGCTCAAACTCGTCGGTGCCGGGGATATAGAAGCCGTCGAGGAACGGGCCGGAATAGAGCTCGGCCGCGCGCTCGAAGTTTCCGTGGGCTTTCGCGGCCAGGAATTCGGTGAGATCACTGCTGAGCTGCTGCGGGTCGATCAGGAGCTCCGCTGTTTCCGACTGGATGAGCTCTTCGCCCAGGTCGCGCCGGAAGCTGTAGATGGTCTGGGCGAGGGCGTGACGGGCTTTGGCCTCGGTGGCGTCGGGCCAGAGGAGCAGGAGCAGCCGATCGCGACTGATGCCGTGGTCGCCGGCGGCCACGACGGCCGCCAGCAGCCCGAGCCGGCGCGGACTGGCTCCACCGACCCGTTGGTGGTCCCGCTCCAGCCAAAGCCCGCCGAAGGTTCGTAGTCGGAACACGAGGCTCCGCGCTGATCGGGCGGTGATTCAGGAATGATTCGAGACTGACGGTGCCGAAGTACCGTCCTGCCACAAGCTAGCTTGCCCGCTCCGATCCCGGCAAGCCGAGCGATCCACGCCGGCGCCACCCAGGAAGGACATCGCATTTGCTGCTTCGGGTCCTGCTTTCCACCAAGCTTCTGCTCACCGGGCCGGCCTCCGGGTGGCGGGATATCCCGCTTCCCGGGCCGAACTCGGCACAGGTGGCCGGTTGTCCAAGCACGCGTTCCCGGGTGCTGCTCGGACTGCTGGCTCGGCCGCTAACGCTCGCCGAAATGGTGAACGAGCTGGAACGCGGATGCCTCGCGCTGGCCGACGTGCGGTTCCGCCCGGGTCAGGACACCATCGAATTGCTGTCGCCGGCCCAGTTTGCGCTGGTGGCCCGGGTGCTGGGAATGGCTCATGGCTACTACCGCGTTACGGTGCCCCCGGAGGCGGCTCCCGGCGGGCTACCCGACACCGTGCAGGCTCGGCGTCGAGGAATGCGGCTGCGGGACGAGCTGGTTCACTATGGCGCCTCTTTGGGTCGCCTGCTCGAGGATCCCGGCTGGCCGATCAGCTCACAGGTGGTCGCCCCCGGCGCAGCGGTACCTATGCTGGTCCGGGTTCCCGACCCGCCATGACCTGGTCTCACCTGGCGTTCGGAACGAGCCACACCGCCGCAATCCGGCGCCGGGCCTGAAACAGCGGGTCGCCCTTCTCCCATGCGCGCGCCACTTCGAGATAGTGGATCGCGGTGGTGTCGGGTTACCCGACCGCGATGAAAGTCCACGCCAGCAACTCGTGCAGCTCGGTGCGGGTAAGGTAGAGGTTGGAACCGTCGATGGCGCTCCGGAGGGCCGCTGGAGGGGGTAGATCGCCTCCTGAGGCTGGCTCAGGGCAAGAAGGCTTCGGGACAGATCCAAAGCCCTCCGAAGGTTCGCAGTCGCAACACCTTAGTCGAGATGATCCTAAGATGATCGAGGCCTGAGTGAACGCTGACCAATTAGATGTATCATGGTTGTAGCTTTCCAGGTCGTCGGTGGCAGATCTGCCCCGCCGCCGCGGATCAACCCCACCTTGGGAGGGGACGGCCCACCATGCGAGTGATTCAGAGCTTCCTCATCTTCGGTCTCCTGCTCTCAGCGGTCGGCGCGCCTGCCTCGGCGCAGACCCCGCCCCCTGCTCCCCCTCCGCCTCCTCCGAGGCAGGCCCCGGCCAAGAAGCCGCCCAGCAGGCTGCGGTCGATGGTCGGGAAGCTGGCGGATTCGGCCGCCACGACCGCCGCGGGCATGGCTGCCGATTCGCTGTTGGGTACCAAGGGCAAGTCGGTCGCGAACGCGCTTGGCGTTGGCAACCAACCCTGCGCACAGGGCGCCCTGCCCGGATTAGGCGGGGTGCCGACGGTCTCCGCGGGGATCGCCGTGGTCGGCGCCGCGAAAAAGACCCTCCTTAAGAAGAAGACGGACAGCACTGCGGCCCCGGCGTCAGCGCCGGTTCCCTGCCTGAGCGCGGCGCAATTGTCCGGCATGGCCGCCGGAGTCGTTCCCGGGGTACCGCAAGGCGCCAACCCGAGCATCCCCGGCCTTCCGGGCGGGATGACGCCGATGGGTGCGGCGGCGATGATGACGCCGATCGGGATGGCGGTGGCCGCAGCACCGCTCGCTGGGGCGGCGGCCAAAGGAATCAAGGGAATGCTGGGCGGGAAACCGCAGGACAAGCTCGCCATGCTGCGGGAGTTGGGCAAAGGTAGGCTGGTGCTCAAGGACGTGAAGTTCATCCAGGGCACCGCGGAGCTCGAAGCCGGCTTCGAAGCCAGCTTCGCCCAGCTGGGCGAAGCCATCGCGCTCGCGGAGGGCACCTACATCCTGCACGTGCCGGCGGAGGCAGGGGAGAAGGGCGAAGCGCCCGATACCGCGCTGGCCAGGAAGCGGATCGAGAAAGTCTGGGCGGCAATCCTGGTCAACGGGGTGTCGGACCAGCGGATCATTGCGGTCGGGGTCTTGTCGCCCGAGATGAACGCGGGCCGCAAGCCGCCCAAGAAGGGCGACGCGCGCATCGAATTCATCCGGCTGCCCAAGCAGCCATGACCAGAAAGCTGAATCAGCCG
>JBGPVQ010000244.1:0-5000 GCA_041491785.1 Gemmatimonadota bacterium
CGGCAGGCCGGGTCTCGAAGCCGGAAGTCGGCAGCGGGCGCATGACCGGGGCGGGCGCCGGCTTTCGGATCAGGCTGGGGGCATCGGCTTGGCTGAGCCCACAGGCCCGATATGACCGCGGCTGGGTCAAGGACGCCACCGGGACACGGAATGATTTCCGAGGTGGCTCGGTTTCAGGATATCTTCGGGTGTCTTTCTAGCTACTACGCTTCGCCTGCCAGACTAGCAGGTCTCACCGGCAGTTAGGTTTCTTGACGCGCCTACCCCCAGCAAATACGTTGCGGCGAGCGAAAACCCATCGGACTGAGGGAGATGACGGTGACCGAGCTGGGAGGAACCCAGATCAGCTCGTTGATGGAGGTGCTGCCGGGGATCGCTCAGGTCCTCCGGAGCCCCGTGGCGGACGCCATCGTCAATCTGATTCGGGCCGCCTGCCGGGTCCGCGAGTTCGACCTCGCCAGCGCCGAGGAGATGCTCAAGTACGCCGTCCGCCGGAACCTGATGGGTGCCGAGGAGAGCGAGCGGGTGTTGGCGGAGGCCAAGGGCATCGTGCAGCGGCGCGCCGAGAGGGCTGCCGAGCGGGAGAAGCCCAAGAAGCCTGGGGCTCGGCCCAAGTCGAAGGCGAAAGGGCACGCCAAACCTCCCAAGAGGGGGAAGCAGGCGGGGCGGAAGCCAGTCAAGAAGAAGCGCTGACTTCGGGCGGGGCCCGAGACGGAGGCCGGACGATCAGTCCGGCCTTTTTCGTTGCGGTGGGCCCAGGCCGTCGAGGAGTGGCCCATCGGTGAGGTTGATGACGGCTTGGAGTGCCCCGTGCGCGGCACGCTCGACCACTCGCATCATCTGGCCCCGTCGGATCCACTGCCAGCTGCCGCCTCCGCCCGGCTTGGGCTCATTCTTGGGAACCCCGAAAACCTGGGTCAGCGCCGTGACCCACGCCGTTACCGTAACCTGGGTCGGGTAGCCGGTGAGGATGATGACCGCGGCGGAGTCGTTCACCGCCGAGATCAGAATCTCGAACGGCTGGTCCAGACTCGGGAACTGTATTGAGCCGGTGCACTCCCGCATCCGCGGGTCGGAGGAGGACTTGCAGTCGAGTTTGCCACCCGAGGTCGAGATGAGATCCTTCGCGGCGGCGAGCGGGAGACCCGCGCGGAATCCCGCGAAGCTCAAAGGAGGGAGCTTCTGGGCGGCCGGGGCCACGGCCGGTGGAGGGGGAGCGAACGGGATCGGCATGATGCGGTGAAGCTATCAACGAAGACCGCCGGCGTGGAAGGGAGCTTGGGTCTCCCGACCGACGCCGGCGGCGGATGCTACCCGAACGCTGGGGCGATCAGACCTTCTTCACGTTTGACGCCTGCAGACCCTTCGGCCCATCCACGATCTCGAACTCCACCGCATCGCCTTCGGCCAGCGAACGGAAGCCGTCCGCCATGATGGCGGTGTGGTGGACGAAGACGTCCTTGCCACCATCCTGCGCGATGAATCCGAAGCCCTTCGCGTCGTTGAACCACTTCACCGTACCCTTCGCCATTGCGTGTACCTCTTGTGCTGGGAGCCTCGCGGCTCGGGTGAAACCCGGCCATCCCTGCCGGCCATGATTCGGAGAAGGTTCCGCCCGGTGCGGCATTTGTCAATACTCGTTCCGGCCCTTAAGCTTCCTTGTCATGGCCACCCCCGGCACGCTCACGGTTCGCACCTTCCTCGATCGCACCGAGGGGTTGTCGCATTTGATCCTTCGGGCGGACCAGGCGCCCCGCCTCCTCGCCTTCGATGACGCGGCCGGTTGCCCGGTCGAGACCGCGCTGGCCGCGCTCGAATGGACGGCCACAGTGGGCATCCTGCAGGATGACGACTTGCTGCATGCGGCACGACTCACCAGCGAGACCGCCGCCGCAGTGGTGGAGCGCAAGACCCCGGACGGTGGCAGGCAGTTCGTCTACCTCGGGCCCCGCCTGGACGCTCCGCCCATGGATGTCTTCGAAGGCCGGGTTCTGTTCGATGAGCCAGGGGTGAAAGCGGTCGAATTTTCCCAGCGGGCCCACGCCCTCGCCCATTTCCTCCGCGCGACCTCGGGGAATGGCGCGCTCATGGCGCTGCTCGGGCGCCGCGCACCGGAGATCCGTCACCTGCGGCGGTGGTTCCGACCGATCGTGCAGGCGCTCGGGGAGGAGCATTTGCTGATCGGCGGCTGGTTCGCCGCGAGCACCGCCGGGGCACTGTTCGGCGGCCTGGAGCCGGAGCCGACCTACCGTTACATCGAGGTGGGGCTGGAGAGCTAGGGATGCGGGGGTAGGGGCCAGGGATTGGGGAACTCGGGGCGATGCGCCCCTTTTTCTTTGCCCAGTCATGGAACCCTAGTCCGTAACCCTTAGCCCCTCCACCTCGCCATGCACCCACTCGCGTGTGTTGATGTGGATACACATTTCCACAGCCTGTGTCGGAGCCCTATTGTTCGCTGCCATCACACCACTTGCGTCTCCACAACGAACCCACTCAGACGAGGTGTAAACCGAAGAAACTCAGGCACTTGCGAGATTTTGCATTCTCTCTATTTTTGTGGTGCGACGCCTCCGTAGCGGCTTCTCTCAGGAGCTTCTTGAAGGCGGCGACAGTTCGGGAGATTCGGCAGGGGAGATGATTGGGGCGCTCGCTCGTCCCAAACATCGATGAGCCTGGTGATCACTCGGCCCGAATAGGTGGGGCCAGTCGCGTGTTCCACCCGCTCCGACGTGGCGCCTCGGAGTGCAGTGCGAAGGGTCGGTCCGCGACCCGATCCGACTCGCAGCGCTTGCGTGGACGAACCAGGTGGGACGGCCATCCGGCCTGGGGATCAGCACTGAGGCCTTACCTTGCCCTCCCGAAAGGCGCAACAGCCAACGGTGGCGGGGGAAGAGAAGAACGGCGGCGAAAGCTCCGCCCTCAGCGGGTTCACGCTGGGACGGCCGTGACAGCGAAAGCTGTGCGGCCGTTCCTGTTTTAGGGAGCTCGGGAGCCGCCAGCGGCTCCCGAGCTCCCCGGCTCCCTGGCTCCCTGGGCCCCCAGCCCCCAGTCACTCTCCCCCCGATACACCCGACGGTTGTCCACCTGCCACACCCGCGCGCTCAGGAGCGCGTCCCCGGAAAAGAGTGCGGCGTTGCGGAGCGCCTCCCCCATGCTCGCCGTCTTGGCGCTCGCATTGTCCGCGTGGTGCAGCACCTCCGCTTCCAGCGTGAGCGGCGGAACCGGGGCGCCGAATTCCTGCTTCCCATGGTGTGAGAGCACCAGATGGGTGAGAATTGCCAGCTCCTGGTCAGTGCAGGGGGGCTGGGGTGCGGCGCGGACCGCGCGATCGAGCACCAGGGCTCCCAGCACCACGTGGCCCTGCAGCGCATTGAGGTCGGTCGCTTCGAAGGCCCCGTCCCAGCGGTAGGCCTCGAGCTTTCCGATGTCATGCAGGAGCACCCCCGCAACCACCAGATCCTGATCGGCCCCGGCGGCCTTGGCGATGGCCAGAGCGATCGCCGCCACTTCACTGGTGTGCTGCAGGAGCCCGCCGATTTCGGCGTGGTGGCCCACGGTGCTCGCGGGGCACTGTTCATAAGCCCGGCGGAATTCGTCGTCTTCATAGAACAGGGCCAGCACGGCGCGAAGGCGGGGGCCCTTAATGTCTCCCCGGAGGCGATCGAGGTAGGTCCAGTACCTGCGGACGTCTCCCACCGACGGGAGCAGCTTGGCCGGGTCGACCGTGCCGGCCGGGAGCACCCGGATCGAGCTCACCTTGAGCTGTCGCTTTTCCCGGTAAGTGGTGATTTCCCCAATGACTTGGGCGACGCTCCGCTTGGTAATTCCGGCGATCTTGGGCTGCTCCTCCGCCCAGAAGGGTGCGGTCTGGATGGAGCCGCTGGCGTTTCCCAGGGTGAGCACAGTGTACGGATTCTCTCCCCCGCGCGTCTCCACTTCGAGCACGAGGAAGGGATCCTGCACCCGATCGCCCGGAGACAGCCGGGTGAGGTCGGGAAGGGAGGGGGGGGCTGAGGCTGAGGTGCTCATCGAGTCCCGGAACGAGTTCGCTGGGTGGCCGAGTGGGGGGACCCCCCCACGGTTGCAGGCCCGATCTAACGATCGCGCAAGTATATACTGGCTAAGCACGGGGGAAGCCATGGACGGCAATGAAAAACCGCAGGTTCTGGTAGTGTCGAGCGATCCGCTGTGTGCGGCGCGGGTGGCCGAAACGCTTCGCAACTCCGGCCGCACGATTGTCTCGGAAACCCGAGGGGTCGCTGCGGCGGCACTGATGGGGCGAAGGGACAACGAGGGCCCCGGACTCCTGGTGCTTGATCTGGCGCTCCCGGAGCTGGATTTGCAGCGCCTCCGCGAGGCGCTGGGAGAATCGGCTCCCCCGCCGGAGCCGCTGGACGCGGTGGAACGCCGGCAGATTGCCGCGATGCTGACCCACACGTCCGGAAACCGGCGCCGGGCGGCCCAACTCCTCGGGCTGGCCCGCTCGACGCTGCTGGCCAAAATCCGGCGCTACGGTCTCGAGACTCCCGTGTCCCCTGCCGACTGAATCAGTGACCCGGGCCGGAGCGGTGGTTCTGCTGGCCTTGGCCGGCCGTGGGTCCGCGCTTGCGGCCCAGCGGTCGTGGCCGGATGCGCCGATCCGGCGCGGGGCCTTGAGCTTCGACGGCAAGTCGACCCTCGGTGATTTCACCGGGCTGACCACCACCGTCCGAGGCGGGATGACCGGAGGAGACCGGCTGGCCGAGGTGCGCGGATGGGTGGATGCGCCGGTTGGAACATTGAAGACCGGGAACGACCGCCGCGACCGTGACCTCGTGAAAACCATGGAGTCGGCGGTTTACCCGACGATCCGGTTCCAGCTCGAAGGCGTGACCCCGGAGTGGGAGCGGGGAGACAGTTCTGGTGTGATGTTAGAAGGCCGGTTCGTCATACACGGAGTGACCCGGAGCGAGCGATTGCCCGCCGTAGTGATGCGAACCGCCGAAAGAATCCACGTCACC
>JBGPVQ010000245.1:0-4986 GCA_041491785.1 Gemmatimonadota bacterium
CCGATCGCGATGCCGAGGGCCAGCAGAGCGGCAATGCCCATCGCGAAGCGCATGACCGGGCGGCGGAAGAGCGGAATTGCCGGCGAGGCGGTGGGCCGCCGCTCGGCTGCGCGCGCGGCCTGGATTCTCTGCCAGATCTCCGCCCGGGGCGTTTCCGGCGGGGCGTTGTAGTCCCGCGCCGCCTCGCGGAGCTGCTCGTCAAGCCGGTCGTCGCGATCGTCGATCATCAGTTCCAATCTCCTGCATGAGCGGCGAGTTTCTGCCGCAATTTTGCCCGCGCCCTGGAAAGCTGCGCCTTCGAAGTGCCCTCCTGAATGCCCAGGGCGGCGCCGATCTCCTCGTGGGTGTAGCCCTCGACGTCGTGCATCAGGAACACCGTCCGGTACCCTTCCGGGAGGCCGCCGATCGCCTCCGCGAGTTTCACTTTGAGGTCGGGGTCGGCCACTCGCTCCGACACCGCCACCGGATCGGCGTGCTCCAGGTCGACCTCGCGACTCCGGAGCCGCTTCACCTTCCGCTGCCCGTTGTAGACCACCGAGATCGCGATCGCGGTGATCCAGGTGGAGAGCGCCGATTCCCCCCGGAAGCTGGCGAGGCGCCCAAACGTCCGAATAAACGTCTCCTGGGTGTAGTCGGCCGCGAGCTCCCCGTCGCCCACCATGCGATAGACGAGCCGGTACACCCGATCCACGTGCGCGTCGTATAGCTCGCGCTCTGCATTCGGGTCGCCCGCGAGCACGCTGGCGACGAGGTTGCGTTGTTCCACCCAGCCCCAGGGCTCGAGAGGGTCGACCCTATACTGTGCCATGGGACAGTCAGGCGCCAGAAAGGGTTGCACCGCACCCCCTCGGCGGGATCGGCGACCGGAGCCAGGAGGCTCACAGCCGGTGTGCGCCTCCTGGCTGCCAGTGCACCCAACCACTTCTGGCATAGCAAGTTGATAATAAATAACTGATTCAGTTATTATTATTTCATGCCTAGAAAGCGCCCCCCTAATCGACCCGACCAGATCGCAGACGCGGCCACCCGGACTTTCATTGAACAGGGTTACGCCGCGGCCAGAATTTCCCAGATCGCTCAGCATGCGCGAGTGGGGCCCGGAACGGTTTACCTCTACGCCGAGGGCAAGGAAGCGCTCTACGATCTCGCGCTGCGCCGAGCCTTCGAGGATCCCACCGTCTGGTCGCTCGCGCTGCCGCACCCGGCTCCCGGCCCCGGGGCGGTAGCGGAGGCGCTCTGGCGCTGCCTTCAGAACGCCGCGCACTTCCCTCAGCTCTGGCTTGCCGCCGAGTCACCCCCGCCGGACGATGTGGCGGCCGAAGTCGGCGGTGTCCTCCGCGAGCTCTACACCTGGATGGAACGCTATCGCCTGGGCATCAAGCTGGTCGAGCGCTCGGCGCGCGACTGGCCGGACGTGGCCCAGGTGTTCTATCGCCGATTCTGGCGGGGAGGCGTGCGCCGCTTCGCCGACTATCTGACCCGCCGCATGCAGGAGGGCCGGATTCCTCAGCGGCCCGACGGCCTCGTTGCCGCGCATCTGGTGATAGAATCCCTGGCCTGGATGGCCATCCACCGCGAGTGGACCACGGACGGGGCGGAGCTGAGCGGGCCCGCCGCGGAGGAGACGGTCCTCGGTCTGCTGGCGGCGGCGGTGTGCGGGCGAGTGCCCTGAGGGTCTCACGCGGGAGCAATGACCGATGGAAACCGGAGCTGCCTTCCTCGCCCAGTCGCGCGAGTATCTGACCGGGCACTACCTCCCCAAGATCGAGGCCGCGATCGGCCACCTGACTGACGCCGATCTCTGGTGGCGCCCGAACGAGGCCTCAAACAGTGTAGGCAACTTGATGCTCCACCTGGCGGGCAACATCCGGCAGTGGATCGTCAGCGGCGTGGGGGGGATGCCCGATGCCCGCGACCGCCCCAGCGAATTCGCCCGGCGGGAGCCGCTTTCCCGGGACGAGCTGGTGGCGATGCTCACCGAAGCGGTGCTGGAGGCCGACAGCGTGATCGCCCGGACCGATCCGGCGAGCCTGGGCGACCGGCGCCAGGTTCAGGGACGCAGCACCACGGTGCTCCAGGTCATTTATCATGTGGTGGAGCATTTCGCGATGCACGCGGGCCAGATCCTCTACATCGCCAAACAACGAGGCGGGGCCGATCTCGGCTTCTACCCGGTGCGCAACGGGATTCCGATTGCCGCCTGGCCGGGCCACCCCACCGGAGGCAGCGCCTGACTCAGGGTACCGGCTTGTCCGCCGCCCGCCACTCCGGCCCCAGGCGCGCGATCAGTCCGGCGTAGAGCTCGATCCCGTCCCACAGATTCCGGATCCGCAGGTTCTCGTTCTCGGCATGCTGGTTGTCGTCGTGATTGGCGATCGGCGTACCGATGATGGGAACGCCGAGAATCTCATTGAACACAAATTGGCCGAAACTCCCGCCCAGGGCCGGGACTGCGATGATCGGTTCGTTGAGCGCGGCGCGTGCCGCCGCCAGCATGGCGCGAGAGACCGGGAGGTCGAGCGCAGTCCGGGAGGCCGGATATCCCTCTCCCCACACGATCTTGATGACCCGGGGATGCTCGCGGCGCGTGGCGGAGTCGGGGTCGGTGTGGACGATGAAGAACCCCTTGCGCAGGAGGTGATCCTCCACCAGTTGGTGCACCCGCTCGGGGCGCTGATCGGGCACCAGGCGGAGATCGACGTATGCGGTGGCCTCCGGGACGATGACGTTGGCTGACGCCGAGCCGGTGCGGCCGCCCGAGATGCCGCTGAGGTTGAGCGCCGGCTTGAGCAGCTGTTCGGCCAGGAGGGCCGGAGCGCCTTCACTGCGGCCCACCCGGAGTTCGCCCAGGAGCTGGTCCTCCACCGCCGGCATGGCGGCAATCGCGGCGCGGTCGGCGGCGCTGATGGGCCGTACGTCGTCATAGTAGTGATCGATGAGAATCCTTCCCTCGTCGTCCCGCATACCGGCCAGGAGGCGCACCAGCATGACGTTCGGATTGGGTGCCCAATTGCCGTAGTGCCCGCTGTGGAGTGGCCGGACCGGGCCATACACAGTGAGCTGGACGCCCATCACCCCGCGCACGCCGAAGGTGATTTCCGGCCGCCGGGTCTGGTGCACCGGGCCATCCCCGACCAGGAAGAGATCCGCTTTGAGCAGCGCCGCGTGCCGGGTGAGCATGTCGCGAAGGTGGTCCGAACCGGCCTCCTCCTCCCCCTCGAAGAAGAACTTGAGATTCACCGACGGCTTCACGCCCAGCGCCTTGAGCGCGTCGAGGGCGCCCAGGATCGCCACGATCGAGGCCTTGTCGTCGCCGGCGGAGCGGGCGTACACCCGCCACTCCGGGTCGAGTCTCGCGGCGTCGGCAGGGAAGGGAATTTCGTGCCCGCCATCGAACAGCGCCTTGTCGCGCAGCACCGGGTGCCACGGTGGTGTCGCCCACCGGGCGGAGTCCACCGGCTGGCCATCGTAGTGGGCGTAGAGGATGACGGTGCGGTCGGCACCCGGCGTCAGCAGCTCGCCGTACACCGCGGGCGGCGATCCGGGGGCCTCGAGCAGCCGGGCGGAAATGCCGCGGCGCTCCAGCATCCGCATCACCAGCGCGGCGTTCTTACGGATGTTGACCGAATCGGCCGCGAGGTTCGGCAGCTCCAGGAGCTGGACGAATTCCCGGACGATGGCCCCCTCGCGCGGAGCCCGCCAGGCCGCCACGCGAGCGCGGAGCGAGGAATCCGTTTGCGGGATGGCCGGGCCGGCGGACGGCTGGTGGCCGGCGAGGAGGGCGGTCAGAAAGAGCAGCATTGGGAGTCCGGATTTCGGTGGTGGGGCAACATGGAAGGGGTATCTTCCCCTCTCCCGTGCCCGATCGCAAGAGGTTTGCCGGATGACCGACCGCCTGGAGGAGTCACTCGATCCCGTTTCGTGGGAGGAGTTCCGCGCCCACGGGCACCGCGTGCTGGACGAGCTGCTCGACTGGCTGCGAACGCTTCGCGACCGGCCGGTCTGGCAACCGGTTCCCGAGGCGGTGCGCGCCGCGCTCCGGCGGCCGCTGCCGCGCGAAGGCCGCGGGCTCGAGGCCAGCTGGGAAGAGTTCCGCCGCTCGGTGTTGCCTTATCCCTGGGGAAACGTCCATCCCCGCTTCTGGGGCTGGGTCAACGGCACCGGAAGTCCGAGCGGCGCCTTGGCCGAATTCGCCACGGCGATCATCAACACCAACGCCGGCGGCGGACACCAGGCGGCGCCATACGTCGAGGAGCAGGTGATCGACTAGTGCAAGACGATGGTCGGCTTCCCGGCGGAAGCGAGCGGCGTGCTGGTCACCGGAGGCTCGGTCGCCAACCTGGTGGCGCTGGCCGCGGCACGGGATGACGGCGACCCGCGGATTGTGGAGGAAGGCGTCGCGGCGGTGGAGGGCGGGCCGGTCTTGTACGCATCGACGGAAACTCACAACTCGGTGGACAAGGCGGTTCGACTGCTGGGCCTGGGCCAGCGCGCCCTGCGCTCCATTCCGGTGGACCCCGATTTCCGCATCGACCTCCGAAGGCTCGAGCAGGCCATCGTTGAGGATCGCGCGGCGGGGCGGCGGCCGTTCTGCGTAGTGGGCAACGCGGGCACCGTGAACACGGGAGCGATCGACGACCTTCCGGCGTTGGCCGATCTCTGTCGGCGGGAGCGGCTCTGGTTCCATGTGGACGGTGCGTTTGGCGCGCTGGCCGCAATCTCCGAGCAACTCAAGCCGCTGGTGGCGGGGATGGAGCGCGCCGATTCGATCGCGTTCGACCTGCACAAGTGGCTTTATATGCCCTACGATGTCGGGTGCGTCCTGATCCGCGACCGGGAAGCCCACCGGCGCCCGTTTGCCACCAAGGCGAGCTACCTCGCGCGACAGGAGCGCGGCGCCGCGCCCAACGACCACGACCCCGGCTCGCTCGGCCCCGAGCTGTCCCGGGAATTCCGCGGGCTCAAGGTGTGGATGCTGCTCCAGGA
>JBGPVQ010000246.1:0-4985 GCA_041491785.1 Gemmatimonadota bacterium
CGCAGCAATCGCCATCCAGGCCGGGCTCTCGGGGCACCTGGTACTCTCGACGCTGCACACCAACGACGCGCCGTCCGCGGTGGTTCGGCTCCGGGACCTCGGTACCGACAGCTTCAAGGTCGCCGCGGTGCTCAAGGGGGTCGTGGCGCAGCGGCTGGTGCGCCGGCTTTGCGCCGCGTGTTCCGAGCCAATCACCGTGGCGGAGCTGCCCCCTGAGGCGCGCCCACCCGCGGGCCGCGAGGCGACCCCGCGCCGGGCCGTCGGGTGCAAGGCGTGCGGTGCGAGCGGCTTCAAGGGCCGGCTCGCGGTCATCGAGATCATGCCGGTGGACGACTCGGTGGCCCACAAGATCGAGGCGGGGGCCCTCCCCGACCTCCTCCTTGCCGCCGCCCGGCCGCTCGGCATGCGCACGCTCTGGGAAAGCGGCCTCGAACGGGTGTGGCAGGGACAGACGGCGCTGGAGGAAGTCGTCCGGGTCCTCGGTGAACGTTCCCAGGAAGACGAAGAGGAGTCGACGGCGGCGGCGGCCGCCGCGGGCACGGCGCGCCGGCCGGCCGCCGCACCGGCCATGGTGCCGGAGACGGTGCGCACGGCGGTCGCCTCGACCGGGCCGTCCAAACCCCACATCCTGGTGACCGATGACGACGCCCAGATGCGGCGGCTGATCCGGTCGATCCTCGAGCGGGACGGGTACGAGATCACCGAGGCCGCGGACGGGCTCGACGCCCTCGATGCAATCGAGCGCCACCGCTTCGACCTGATGGTGATGGACATCGACATGCCGCGACTCGACGGCCTGGGTGTGCTCGAAGAGCTGCGGGCGCGAGTCACCACCTCGAGCGTCCCGGTGATCGTGCTCACCGCCCGGACCGATGATACCGAGATCCGGGTGCTCGACCTGGGAGCACAGGACTTCATGACCAAGCCGGTGCAACCGCAATCGCTGCAGGCGAGGGTCCGGGCGGTGCTGCGCCGGGCCTCGCTGGGCTGAGGAGACTGATGGCAAGGATTCTGATCGTCGAGGACAATCCCGACAACATGAAGCTGTTCCGGGCGCTCCTCACACTCAAGGGTCACACGGTTACCGCGTTGCAATCGGGCGACGGCCTGCTCGAGGCGCTGGCGCAGAACCAACCGGAGCTGGTCCTCATGGACATCCAGCTGCCCGGCAAGGACGGCTACGCGTTGCTGCAGGAAATTCGCCGCTCGCCCTGGGCGTCGCTCCGGGTAGTGGCCCTGACCGCGCACGCCATGTCCGGAGACCGCGAGAAGGCGCGGGAGGCGGGATTCGACGACTACATCGCCAAACCGATCGAAATCGCGGAGTTTCCGGACCAGGTCGCCCGGGCCCTGGCCGGACGCACCCCCGATCCGAAGGAGTCCGGTTGACCGGCGGACGCCCGACCCCCCCGCGCGACACCAAGACCAACCTCTATGACGCCGCACTCGCAGCGGTCAAGGAGCGGGAGGAGCGCGCGTCGGAGCTACAGATGGCGCGGCTCGGCGCCACCGGCCGCAAGCGCCGGGTCAGCGCGCTCGGGGTAATGGGCGTGGCCGGTCTCGTGCTGCTGCTCATCCGGCCCACCTGGTTGGCCGGTCCGGGGGCGCCACCCGCCGAGCCGCCCGCCGTGGCGGCGGCTTCCCTCCGGCTGACGCTGCTGCGAGAACGTGACCGGGTGTTCGAATTCGTGCGGCAGAGCGGGCGGCTCCCGGCCACGCTGGAGGAAGCCGGGAGCGGGCTGGTGGCCATCGACTATCAACCGACCGGGGGGGAGAGCTTTGTACTTTCCGCGCGCACCGGCGACTCGGTGGTGACCCTCCGGTCGAGCGACTCGACCACCACCTTTCTGGGGGCGAGCCTGAAGACCATCAAGCATCGGGGGCACCAGTGAGGTGCCGCCGAGGATTCACCCTGATCGAGCTGATCACGGTGGTTTTCGTGCTCAGCATTCTCGCCACGATGGGGCTGCTCAAGTACATTGATCTGCGGAACAACGCCCGCGCCGCCCAGGTGGCGGAAGAGCTGCACGCCATCCAGATCGCGGCGTTCAGCTACTATTCCGACAATGAGCAATGGCCCCCCGACGCCGGGGCCGGGGCGGTGCCCAATGGCCTCGGCGCCCTGCTTCCGGGTCAGTTGGCGATGTCGTTCGACCGAGGGGAGTACCTGCTAGACTGGGATAACTTTGGTGGGGGCGGGTTCCTGGGCGGACCGGCGGTCGTCGGCATCTCGGTGACGACCACTGACCCCAAATTGTTCGCCAAGCTGGCGCAGTACCTCGGCGGCGGCGGCCCGTTCTTTATCGCGGGGAACAAGCTGACCTACATCATCGCCGGCCCGGGAGGCGCGTTTTAACCGATGACCCAGCCGACGCCGACACCACCTTCGGACAAGCGCGACCTCCTGGCCGCCTTCGATCAGGTGCTGGACCGGGAGCAGGAGAAGAAGGTCTTCTCTGCGTCCCCGCCACCGCCGACGCGCACCAGCTATGCGGTCACGATTCTCTGCGTCGTGGCGTGGGGATGGCTCGGGTACGCCTGGCTGGCCCGGCCGGCGTGGCTCTTCCCGCAGGAACTCGCGGCGGTTCCGACGCCCGCCGAGGCGGAGGCCACGATGCGGTTCGGGATGTACCTCGAATTGGAGCGGGTGTTCGATTACCGCGCTGCGCACGGCCGACTTCCCGGAGCGCTTGGCGAAGCGGGCGACGTAGAGGAGGGGGTGGACTACATGCGGACCGGTGACACGACGTTCGTGCTCACCGGCCAGCTGTCCGGGCGGACGCTGCGCCTGGAGAGCACCGACTCTCGCGAGGAGTTCCTCCGGCCGGCGGGCCTTTCACCGTCCCGGGGCCACTGAGGCGGCCACCTCAGTAGCAGATGGGTACCCCCTCCTTGGTGACTTTCGCGTTGGGGGCATACTTAAGCGGTCCGATGAAAATGCCGCAGGTCTTGGGCGTCGTGGTGAGCGTGGGGCTGGTGACCCGGGCATTCCAGCCGTCGGTGCCTTTGTAGGTGACGGTGAGCGCGTTCTTGCCCGAAGGACGCATCGCCGCCTTGCCCTTCCCCTTGGTTCCCGCCACCTCCGCCCCCGCCACCCCGCCCGCGTAGTCCTTGTTGGCCGAGAAGAAGCCCTCCTGGGCGCTCACCAGGGTCTTGAGATCGACCTGCATGGTCGCAAGGATTGCCTTGTCCCGGCTCTGCACCGTCTTGAGCCCCACGATGCTCGCGAGCACGCCGAGGATCGCGATGACGGTCAGCAGTTCGATGAGGGTAAACCCGGAGCGCTTCACGCCGCCTCCTCCTGAGGAATCCGAATCCATAATGCGGGGGAAGCCGCGCATTCTCAAGGCGGCCGTCAGGCGATGGTTCCGCGCAGCGCCAGCACCGCAGGATCGGCCGAGGGGTATTTCGGGTCCATCGCCTCCAGGCTCCGGACGACGACCTCGGCCACCAGGAAGTCGCGCGCCTTGTTCTTGTCGGCGGGGACGATGTACCACGGCGCAGTGGCCGGGCTGCACCGCTCCAGCACCTCTTCATAGGCGGCCGTGTAGTCGTGCCAGAGCGCCCGCTCGGCGAGATCGCCGGGCTCGAATTTCCAGTTCTTCGCCGGATCGTCGAGCCGTTCCTCGAGGCGCCGCTTCTGCTCGTCCTTCGAGACGTGCAGGAAGAACTTGAGAATCACCGTCCCTTCATCGACCAGCATTTGCTCGAACGTGTTGATGTGCTCGTACCGTCGCTTCCAGACCGACTCCGGCTGGAGCCGGTGGACCCGGACGGTGAGCACGTCCTCGTAGTGAGAGCGGTTGAAAATGCCGATGGTCCCCCGGGGAGGAAGGAGCTGGTGCACCCGCCAGAGGTAATCGTGGCGCAGCTCGAGGGGCGTGGGCCGCTTGAAGCTCGTCACCGCACACAGGGCCGGATTGACGCCGCCGAAGACCCGGCGCACCGTGCCGTCCTTGCCGCACGCATCGCGTCCCTGCAGCACCACCAGCAGCGCCCGCTTCTCCTCCGCGCCGAGCCCGGCCTGCAACGCATCCAGCCGTTGGGTGAGGTCCTCCAGATCATTCTCGAGCGCCGGCTTGTCATGGAGGCCGTCGGGAGGGTTCGCCATCCGGTCGGTGAGATGCGGCCGAACCCCGGACGGGTGGGGAGCAAGCGTCGGATTGTGCATAGTATGCGTACCCAGGAAAGTGAGCGTGAGTGGTGACCCCTACCGCTCTCCCAGTAGGCGGATTCGCCGGGGCCGGGCGGCGACTTCGTCACGGTGGGCCGCCAGCGCGCGGCGCACCAGCGATTCCACAGCGTCGGGCGAATCGGTCGGTGTCATGAGTTCGGCATCTTCCGGAGAGATGGTGCCGGCGCGCACCAGCGTTTCCCGGACGAAGGCCAGGAGGGGGGCCCAATAGGCGGAGCCCACGAGGATCACCGGAAACGACTCGATCTTCCTGGTCTGGACCAGGGTAACCGCCTCGAAGAGCTCGTCGAGAGTCCCGAACCCGCCCGGCATCACGATGAACGCGTAACTGTACTTCACCAGCATCACTTTGCGCACGAAGAAGTAGCGGAAGGTGATCCACCGATCGAGATAGGCGTTGGGGCGCTGTTCCTCGGGCAGCCGGATATTGCAGCCGATCGAGTAGCCCCCCGCCTCCTTGGCGCCCCGATTGGCCGCCTCCATGATGCCGGGCCCGCCCCCGGTGATCACCGTGGCCCCCGCCCGGGCCAGCCGGCCGCCGATTTCGCGGCCGAGGGCATAGTAGGGGTGTTCGTCACGGAAGCGCGCGGAGCCGAAGACGGTGACGCAGGGGCCGACGAAGTGAAGGTGGCGGAACCCCCGGATGAACTCGGCGGCGATCCGGCACACCCGGAGCAACTCGGAGAGCCGCGAGCGAGGGCCGCCAAGAAACGTCTTGTGGTGCGGATCGCTGACCCGGAGGAGCCAGGCATCATCGGCGCCCGAGGGCGATGGCGCGTCGGGTACCGTC
>JBGPVQ010000247.1:0-4981 GCA_041491785.1 Gemmatimonadota bacterium
CTCCGCCACCGCCCGGATGGGGCTCGGCACCGACGTGGTGGCGGAAGCCGAGAAGCTGTGCGGGCAGGTCGCGGCGGAATTCCCCCGTACCACGTTCTTTGCGGGGCGACTGATGTTCCAGCGGGAGGGGTGGTGGCACCGCCTGCTCCACAACGACACCGCCTTTGCGATTCAGAAACGGCTGCAGTGGGCCGGCAAGACCATGGTGACGCTGCCGATCCGGGTGCGGGATGCCGCGGTCTGAGCGGTGGCTGAGACTGGCCCTGGGCCTCCCCCTGTTCTGGGGGCAGGTGAGTCGCGCCCAGTCGGCGCCCGCTCCCTTCGCCTTCGCTGATTTCACTTGGCTCAACGGCACCAGCCGGCAGAAGACGGCGGTGCTGGATTCGAAATACTTCACCGGCGAGTTCCGGGTCGATGTGACCTACATCCACGTCTTCAACGGGCCCAGCGACCACACGCTGGTGGGTACCTCGGAGAGCGGGCGCACCGGCGAGGTGCAGGTCCAGCAGTTGGGCATCGGCGGTGACTTCCACACCGATCACGCTCGCGGCCGCCTGATGACCCAGTTCGGAATGTATTCCACGATGACGCCCAGAAACGACGCCAGCCCAGGGCGAGGCCAATGGAGCCTGGCCGACGCCTACCGCTACATCTCGGAGGCCTATGGCGGGTATCACTGGAACAAATGGCGGGGAGTCAATCTCGACGCCGGCATCTTCATGTCCTACGTCGGGCTCTTCAGCTACTACAACTTCGACAACTGGGCCTACCAGCCGTCCTACGTCTCCTCCAATACGCCGTGGTTCTTCAATGGAATCCGGATCCAGGTCTTTCCCAGTGACAAGCTCAAGCTGGAGCCCTGGATCGTGAACGGGTGGCAGTCCTACGGCAAATTCAATTCGGCGCCGGGGCTCGGCATCCAGCTTCTCTGGCGCCCCAACGGAACGGTCTCGGTACTGGGGAATCAATATTGGGGCCGGGACTGGCTAGGCCTCCCCGATCGCTGGCGGATCCACACCGACAACAGCATCCAGATCAGGTATCTGAATCGGCCCAGGAGATTCCCCGACAAGGCCGCGTTTTCACTGACGGTGGATGCCGGCTGTGAGAGTGGATCGGGGGTGAGCTGCACCGGAGGGTCCCCGGCAGCCCCGGCCCAGAATTTCCTGGGCTTCATGCTCTACAATCGTCTCTGGTTCAACCAGGACAAGATTGGTGTCACCCTCGGCGGTGGGGCGATGACCAATCCCGGCCGCTACCTGGTCCTGCTCCCCCCGATCAACGGCGCAACCGCCTTTTCGGGAACCCCGTACTTCACCACCAATCCGGGGGAGGGCTTCAAGGCGTGGGACGCTTCGGCCACGCTCGACTACATGCCCGACGACTTCGTCACCTTCCGTTTTGAAGCGAATCATCGGCACGCCAGCGTGCCGTATTTCGCGGGCCCAGGCGGGGTGACTCCCCCGGGCGGGAACTCGGGTTCTCCCGGGTCGCTGGTCCCCGGCTTCACCCCCGATCTGCGCCGGACCGAGAACCGGATCAATCTCGCTCTCCTGGTGAAATTCTGACCGGCTGCGGACCTCACCGGGCGCCCGAGCCGTGCGCCGGTGCCCCCCGCCACCAGCGCCGCACCGCAACGAACGCCCAGATGATCTCCACCACGCCGAAGGGCCACGCCCCCTGGAGGAATCCGTATAGTGCGCCGAGCAGGCAAGCTCCGGCAAAGCCCAGGATGAACCAGCGGCTGCGGTGCTCCAGGGCGTAGCAAATCAGCATCGCGGTGACCGCCACCAGGCCGAATGCCGTCAGCCGATTCATTTCGGTTCCTCTCGAGAAGACCCCTCGTGGCTTGGCGCGGTTTCCGGTAGATTCCCGCAGCTTCTCCACCTCCGAGACTTTTCATGCGCTGTGCCACCCTGTGGGCGGTGTTGCTTTCGCTCACTGCCCACCTCGCACCGCTTGCCGCCCAACCCGGCCGCGGCGCGCAGAATAGACTTCCCGAACCGGCGCGGTTCCGCTTCATGGGTCCGGCGGCAGGCGGGCGGATTTCCGCGGTCGCCGGCATTTCCGGGGATTCGCTGACGATTTACTTCGGCTCCGCCTCGGGGGGAGTCTGGAAATCTACCGACGGCGGCCAGACCAACACCCCGCTGTTCGATGCCCAACCGGTCCAGGCCATCGGCGCGCTGGCGGTGACGCCTTCCAATCCGCAGATCGTGTGGGCCGGCACCGGTGAGGCGTGGGCCATCCGGGATGCCGATGTCATGGGCGACGGGATCTACAAGTCGCTCGACGCCGGCGCCACCTGGACCAACACCGGCCTCCGCGAAACCGGCCGCATCGGACGCATCATCATCCACCCCACCAATCCCGACATCGTGTACGCCTGCGCCCTGGGCCGGGCCACCGGGCCGCAGCCGGAGCGCGGGGTGTACCGCACCCTCGACGGCGGCAAGCAGTGGGAGCGAGTGCTGTTCGTCGATCCGAACACCGGCTGCTCCGGTTTGACCATGGACGCCCACGATCCGAACGTGCTGTTCGCGGGAATGTGGGAGGTGGTGATGCACACCTGGGCGATGTTCAGCGGCGGCCCGGGGAGCTCGATCCACGTGACGCGGGACGGCGGGACCACCTGGAAGAAGCTGGAGGATCCGGGGCTGCCCAAGTCGCCGGTCGGGAAGATCGACGTCGCGGTGGCGCCCTCGAATTCCTCCCGGGTGTACGCGCTGGTCCAGACCCCCAATCAGGGCTCGCTCTGGCGCTCCGACGACGGCGGCAACGCCTGGCGGGTGGTGAGCTGGGACCGCTCGCTCATCGGGCGGGCGGGTTACTACATCCGGATCGAGGTCAATCCGGCCAACGAGAGCGAGGTGCTGGTGGCCAACAGCAGCTTCCATCGCTCACTGGACGGCGGGCTCACCTTCCCGATCGGGAGTCCGGGGGCGGGGGGCGGCGGCGGCGGCGGGGGCTGTGGGGATTGCCACGATATCTGGATGGATCGCAAGAACCCCAATCGCTGGGCGGTAACCGGCGACGGCGGGGCCGGCATTACCCTCAACCACGGGCGAACCTTTTCGAATATCACTCTGCCCAACGGGCAGATGTATCACGTGGCGGTCGACAACCGGGTGCCCTACTGGATCTACGGCAACCGCCAGGACAACGGCACCATGCGCGGTCCCAGCACTCTGCCCGAGACCTCGCCCAATCGTGCTCCGCCCCGGCCCGCGCGGCCCGACAGCTCGGCGCGGCGCGACAGCGCGGCGGCGGCGCGGCGGGTCCGGCCCGACTCGTCCGGTGGCGGTGCCCCGGGCGACTCCACCGGCGGCGGTGCCGGTGAGGGCGGCGGATTCGGCGGATTCGGAGGCGGCTCCACCTGGGATCACGGACTGGGCGGCTGCGAATCGGGGTTCACCATTCCCGACCCGACCGACGCGAACGTGGTGTGGGCGACCTGCTACGGCAACAAAGTCACCCGCTACGACGCGCGCACCGATCGGGCCCGCTCGGTGAGCCCCTGGATGCACACCCTGGATTCGCCGCCGGACGCGCTCAAGTACCGCTGCCACTGGACCGCGCCGCTGGCGATCGACCCGTTCGACCACAACACCGTCTACTACGGTTGCCAGGTCATCTTCAAGACCTCGAACGGCGGCCAGACCTGGTCGGTCATCAGTCCGGACCTCTCGACCCGGGACCCGGCGCGGATCGTTTCCTCCGGGGGGATCGTGGGCGACAACCTCGGTCAGTTCTACGGCGAGGTGGTGTTCGCGATCGCGCCCTCCCCGATTCAGAAAGGGCTGATCTGGGCGGGCACCAACGACGGCAAGCTCTGGTACACCAGGAACGGAGGGGGGAGCTGGCAGGATGTGACGGCCAACCTCGGCGCGCCGGTCTGGGGCACCATCCGGAAGATCGAGCCTGGTCGCTTCGATCCGGGCACCGCCTATGTGGCGGTGGATTACCACATGATGGACAACCGGGCGCCGTTCATCTACCGGACCGGCGACTACGGCAAGAGTTGGACGAAGATCAGCGACGGCCTGCCCGCCGATCATCCGCTCGGCTACGTGATGGCGGTGGCCGAGAACCCCAACCGCAAGGGAATGCTCTTCGCGGGAACCGGGCACGGATTTTACTATTCGCTCGACGACGGGATTCACTGGACCCAGTTCAAGGATGGCCTGCCGGCGGCGCCGGTCACCTGGATCGAAGTCCCCAAGCTCTATCATGATGTGGTGGTCTCGACCTACGGCCGCGGGCTCTTCATTCTTCATGACATCACCGTGCTGGAGCAGTCGGACAAGATGGCCGCCGACGCCGAGCTCCAGCTCTACGCGCCGAGGCTGGTGTTCCGGGAGGCCCGGAGCGGAAGCGTCGATTTCAACTTCACGCTGAAGACGGCGCCCAAGGACTCGGTCAAGGTCGAGGTGCTCGACGCCGCCGGCGCAGTGATCCGGGTCATCCGTGCAGCCGGGCGCGCGGGGCTCAACCGGGTAACCTGGGACCTGCGGCACGACGGGCCCCGCCAGGTGGAGCTCCGCACCACACCGCCGGATAACCCGCGGATCTGGGACGAGCCGCGATTCAAGGGAAAGACCATCCGCCCGATCAATCATTGGGGGATTCAGGCGCCGCAGCGCTCGGGCCCGCTGGTACTACCCGGCAGTTACAGCGTGCGGGTGACCGCCGGGGAGAAGACCGAATCCCAGCCGGTGACCGTGCTCCGGGATCCCGCCATCCCCACCGCCGACCGGGAGATCGAGGCGTCGACCCGGACCCAACTCCGGATCCGCGACGATATCCATGCCACCGCCGACATCGTGAACCGCATCGAGGTGCTGCGCAAGCAGGTCGAGGACCAGCTCAAGACCCCCGCGGCGCAGGACGGCGGCGGGGAGGCCCTCCGCGGGCTCGATCAGAAGATGCTCGACGTCGAGCTCCGGCTGGTGTCCCGGACCGAGCTGCACAGCGATGACAA
>JBGPVQ010000248.1:0-4960 GCA_041491785.1 Gemmatimonadota bacterium
GGCCGAACACCTTGGCCGTCAGATTGTAGGGAAACCGCCGGATGTAGGCGTTGAAGTCCTCGACCGTCTTATTGTAGTCCTGCCGCGCCACCGAAATCCGGTTCTCCGTCCCTTCCAGCTGATTCTGCAGATCCAGGAAATTCTGGTTCGACTTCAGCTCCGGATAGTTCTCCACGATCGCCAGCAGCCGGCCCAACGGCGCGTTCAGCGCCTGGTTCGCCGTAGCCATCTCCTGAAGGTTGCCGCCCTGGACTGCGCCGGAAAGCTTGCTCCGCGCCTCCGCCACGGCGATGAACACGGTGGTCTCCTGCTTGGCGAAGCCTTTGACCGTCTCGACCAGATTGGGAATGAGATCGGCGCGGCGCTGCAGCTGGGTCTTGATCTGCGAGGCCGCTGCGTTCACCGCTTCGTCCTTGGTCTGAATCGTGTTGTAGCCGCACCCGGTGGCAAGGAGCGTCGCCGCCCAAAGCACGGGGAGCGAACGACGGAGCGTGGCCATCAATTGCCTCCTGGAATGAATTGGTCGATGCCGCGGACGGCAGCCGCGACCGCGGAAAGATACCCCTCGAACGTCGCCGGGGGGCACGCCGGATCCTTCGCGCCCCGGAGCCGCCAGAGCTCGGCCAGCGGCGACGTGGCTATTCCCAGGGCGGTGCCCGCCGCGGTAAGGCAGGCCGGGGTCGAGCGAGGCACGTCCCGCCCGTGCAGCGCGAGCGCCGCCCGGAATAGTGCCGCGACCGAGGCCACGGTGTGCACGCCGGCCTCACCGAGCGCCCGGGGATCGCCGGAGTGGAGGGCGTAGATCTGACGAAGGCGGAGGAGCTTCCCGCGGAACTCCTGCTCCAAGACCCGCCGGAGGTCGGCCGGATCGACCGTGAGGCCGGCGAGCGGATCCTGCCCCCGCAACACCTCCCGGATCCGGAGCATGTCGGTGATCTCGATCGGGAACACGTCGGTGGCGCGCTCCCACTCGGTGCGCTCGACCAGGAGAGGCGGCCGCTGGTGCTGCCGCCAGAGTCCCTGGAGGGCTCCGCTCAACCGCCGGAGGGTCTCGGGCCGCAGCGATTCGGTCACCACCAGGAGGTTGATGTCCGAGACGCCCGCGAGATACTCGCCGCGCGCACCCGACCCGTAGAGCACCGCGGCGTACCCGGCGCCCAGCTCCGGCGCCGCGCTTTCCAGAAAGGGGGTAACGATACGACCGATCGCATCCTCCATCAGAACCTCCCCCCGGCGCCGCCGCCGCTGAATCCGCCGCCACCCCCAAACCCGCCGAACCCTCCACCACCGAATCCGCCACCTCCGCCGAACCCGCCGCCCCCGAAGCCGCCGCCCCAGAAAATGCCCGGGCCACGGCGCCCCCGGGACCGCGGGCCGGAGCCGCGGCCCGCGTTCGAGGCGATGCTGATGATGATGAATACCACCAAGATGATGAGCAGAATCCACATCTGCGGAAGGCGCCTCGGTCCGGTCGTCGGTTGATCCGGTTCGGCCCCTCCCGAGGTCAACGCGCTATCTGTCACTCCCATACCGCGCGCAATGATGCCGGCCAGCGCCCGCACCCCGGCTTCGAGGCCGGCGCCGTAGTCGCCCCGCTGGAAGTACGGGCGCATGAGATCGCGCACCCGCCCCGCCTCGAGGTCGGTCACGAAGCCCTCGACCCCTTGCCCGGTGGCAATGAAGACTTGCCCCGAGTTGGGGTCGTCCGGCCGCCGGGGAATCAGGAGGAGAACCACGCCGGCATTGCGGCGCTGGTCCCCGATCGCGGCCTTTGCGCCGACGCCCCAGGCCCGTCCGATCGCCACGGCGACGTCCACCGCGGCGCGGTCGCCGATGGTGGGAAGCACCACCGTCGCGATCTCGGCGCCGGTCGCGTTGCGCAGCCGCTCGGAGAACGCGTTGAGCCGCTGCACCACCGCGGGGTCGATCGTCCCGGTGGCGTCGGTCAGGTATCCCGCCGGCTTCGCGGGGAAGAGCCGGCTCAGGTCTCCACCCTGCGCGCCGAGCGCCTCCGGCGCGGCTTGGAGCGCCGCGAGGAGCAGGATAGCTTTGGCCGATGTTACGAGTCGCCGCACTCGCGCTCCTGGTCACCTCGGCGTGCGGAAACGCGCGCGCGGTGACGGTCCAAGTCGTGGTTCCGGATCTCGACGGCGCCGAAACGCCGATTCCCGGTGTCGAAGTCGCGGCGCTGCCCTATGATCGAGACAGCGTCCTCGCGGTTCTCGAGCGGCACGCGGCTTCCGGGCGCCCCCGTACGAAAACACTCGACAGCCTGTTTCAGGCGTTCCGAACTCCCTTCATGGCATTCGCTCGGCTCGCCTGGCAGGTTGAGCGCGCCACCCGGGCACGCGCCACGCTCGCCGGGCAGCGCGCCGCAGCGGCGCCGGGCTCGCCGGGAGCCGAAGAGCTGGATCGCCGGCTCCGCACGCTGGACGACTCGCTCCTCCACCTGGCCCCCGCGCTGGAGCGCGCCCGAACCGAGCTCGCCGCGGCGCGGGATACGCTGTGGCCCCGCATCGAGCCGCTCCGCGACGCGGCACGCGAGTGGGAACATACTACCTATGCCGGATACGATACCATCGTGCGGACGCTCACCCGCGATCGAATGCGCAACGCCGTGGCTGACACGACCGGCGCCACCGGATGGGCCGACTTCCGGCTGCCCCGGGGCGACTGGTGGATCTACGCCCGCTCGCCCGATCCGCAGGATCCGAATTTCACCTGGTACTGGAACCTGCCGGTCACCGGCGACACCCTGCGCCTGAGTCCGGCCACCGGCCGTCATCTCCCGAGGTATTGAACGATGCGACACCTCCTGCTCGTCTCCGCCGTGCTGGTGGGCGCCGCCCCCGGCGCGGCGGCGCAGGCCGATCCGCTCGCCGTCCGCACCAAGGGCTCGGCCTCGGCGCCGGTCACGGTGTACGAGATGTCCGACTTTCAGTGCCCCTATTGCAAGAAGCACGTCGACCAGACCTTTCCGACCATCGAGAAGGAGTACATCGCCACCGGCAAGGTGCGCTGGATCTTCATCAACATGCCGCTCACCTCCATCCACCCCAACGCCGTTGCCGCAGCGGAGTTCGCGATGTGCGCGGCCCGGCAAGGCAAGTTCTGGCCGGCGCACGATCTCCTTTACCGCCGGCAGGAGATCTGGGCGCCGCTCAAGAATCCGGCGCCGTTCCTGCTTTCCCTCATCGATTCCCTCAAGCTCCCCAAGGCACCGACGACCGCCTGTCTCGAGAAGGCCGAGACCAGGGAAGAGGTTCGCGGAGATTCGGAAGGAGCGGTCAAGGCGGGCGCGCAGAGCACTCCCACCTTCTACATCGAAGGCGGCATCCTCGCGGGCGCGTGGCCGATGGAGGTGTGGCGGCCGATCCTCGACTCGCTGATTCGAGTCAAGCGCGCCAAGAAGCGGTAACCGCTCCCGGCCAGCCGGCTAGCGCACGAGGGAAAGGAACACGTCGTAGAGGGCGTGGCTCCAGGCGGTGATCCCGAACCCCCGGAGGAGGTAGAGGCCGCTGAACAGCAATCCCGCCACCGCACGGAAGGTGAACGAGCCGAGGGTGAACTCGTCACCGTAGGGTCCGACGTAGTGGAAGAACGAGAACACCAGCGCGCCGATCAGCACCGCGAAGACGCCGGCGGCGCCGGGATTCCACCGGAGGACGCCGCGGGCGAAGGCAGCGAGCCCCGTGACCAGAATGACCCGGAACAGCAACTCCTCGTAAATGCCCGCCCCCAGGGAAATCATGAGCTGGGTCGAGAGCCCGAACCCCTCCGCCCCACCGGGGCCCCCCGCCGATTGCGCCAGCAACGCCAGCCGCCCGTGGAGCAGGATCGTGGTCAGCACGCTAGCCACCGATCCCAGCACCACGGCATAGGCCACCGATTCAACCAACATCCCCGCGAACAGGCGCGGACGGATCGCACCGTGCGCCCGGCGGTCCCGCGCCACCAGCCACCCGCCGATGCCCAGCAGGAGCACGCCGAAGATGGTGACCCCATACCGGCCGCCCAGCGCCACGAAGACGCTTTTCAGGAGCACGTCGGCGCCGTTGCGGACATCGCCCATCTGGTCCCGGTTGAGCACGAGAGCCAGCAGCTCATAGCACAGCAGGAGAGGCAACGCGAAGAGCAGGCTGTGTCGGGGCGCGCGGGAGGCGGACCAGTATCGGCCGGAGGAGGAAGGCATGCTGAATGGTCGCCTCCCTACTCGCTCCCCGCCACTCCCCGCATATTGCGGCGTGCCTTCCACCTCCCTTCCCTATCGCGCGCTGGTTCGCCTCGGGATTTCGCTCGCGCCGTTGTGGTCGCGCGGCCGCCCCAAGCTCCGGACCGGACTGGCCGCGCGCGCCGGCGGGCGGGAACGGATCACCGCGTGGGCCCGCACCCACCGCAATCCGGCGCGCCCGCTGCTCTGGATGCATGCCCCTTCGGTCGGGGAGGGCCTGCAGGCCGAAGCCGTACTGTCCCTGTTGCGCGCCCGGCACGCCGACTGGCAAATCGCCTACACTCATTTCAGTCCCTCGGCCGGAGACCTGGCCCTTCGACAAGCCGCCGACCTCGCCGATTACATCCCCTGGGACCGTCCGGAGGACGTGTCCGCCGCGCTCGACGCGCTGCGTCCCGCGGCACTGGTGTTCAGCAAGCTCGACCTCTGGCCCGAGCTCGCCACTCGGGCTGAGGCGCGCGGCATCGCCGTCGGAATCATTGCCGCTACCGTCAGCCCCGGGTCGGGGCGGTTGAAATGGCCGGCGCGGGCACTGCTCCGTCCCGGGTACCGTGCGGTGGCGCTCGCGGGGGCCATCTCGGACGGCGACGCGGAGCGGCTGGCGGTCCTCGGCGTCCCGCGAAACCGCATCGAGATCACCGGCGATTCGCGTTTCGACAGCGCCCTGTCCCGGGTCCGCGCGATCCCTCCCGACGACCCGCTTCTCGCCCTGACCCGGGGAGCCCCAAC
>JBGPVQ010000249.1:0-4955 GCA_041491785.1 Gemmatimonadota bacterium
AGATAGAGCAGGAGCGCCAGATGCTTCCGCCAGAGCAGCTCGGGAGGCGCGGGCGCTCCATCCACCGTGATCTCGACCGGGCCGAGGACGCGACAAACGATCATATGCGCCCGGGACACCGCCGGGAGAACCACACGCGCGCCGAATCGGCGCGGACCGCATAGGTCGGCGCGCCATGAGACCAGTGGCGCGCCACCGCGCTGTAGAGGCTGCAGAGCTCGGCGCCGGCACCCGCCTCTCCACCGAGGAGCAGGGCGCGCTGCCAACGCGCCAGCGTCCCGAAGGCCCAGGCGAGCTCGCCCACCTCCGGATCCCCGGTGGCGAAACCCTCTAGTTGCAGATGCTCGTGCCACCGCAGCAGCCGGCGCGCCGCCGCGCTGTCGCCGGCTGCCGCCAGCCACCGGGCCCGCAGGAAGTGGGAGGCCGCGTCCTCGAGAGGATCGGCGTAGGGGAACCGAGGGTCCATCACGGGAAGGTTGGGGAGTGCGGCCAACGCGGCCCGGACGTCCCCGCGCAGCGCGAGCCCCGCGGCGGAAAGCAGCCCACCCAGGCGGGCCGGTGCCGGCTCGTTCCGGAGTGCTCCGCGTGCCGCGGCAAGTCCCGACGAATCCCCCGCATGAAATGCGAGCAGTCCCCGAGCCCACGCCGCGCGCCAGCGCAACGCGGACGGTCCGGTGCCCAGCGAGAACTCGCGCTCCAGCAGCGCGATCAGGTCGGGGGCGGCCGCCACCCCCGGATCGGCGTCGAGCGCGACCAGCAGCGCCTCGGTCTCCTCGGCGAGGAGGAGGAGCGCCGGATCGCCCACGGCATCGCGCAGCCGCTCGCCGATCCGCCGCACCGAGTCCGGGCGGCCCAGCGCCGCGAAGCCGAAGAGCTCGCCGAGCAGTGCCGGACGGACCGCGGTGGGCATATCCGGCCGCGCCGCCAGGAGGCCGCCCAGGCCCACCGCGCCCTCGGGAAGATCCATCGTCATGAGGAGGCGCGCTCCCGCGATCGCACGCGGCTCCTGAGAAATCCCCGGTTGTTCCAGAACTGCGCGGGAGTAGCTCAGGGCGTCCTCCGGTCCACGGTACCTCCAGTGAAATCCGAGATGGAGCAGCACCTGAAGCGCGTAGGAAAAACCTCCCGGCTTGGGAGGGGGGGTACGGCCGAGCCCTTCGAGCGCCTTGGCCGCCGAGATCGAGTCGCCCTCGCTGATGAGGACCCACAAGAGGTGTTCCCATCCGGGTCCGAAACGGGGTGCCAACTGCACCGAGCGCGCGAGCGGTTCTGCGGCCTCCCGCCGCAAACGGCCATACAGGGGGCCGCGGTGGAACAGCTCGTCACCCAGGTGCATCGAGGCTAGGAAGAACTCGGGTTCTTCCCGCGCCGCCACCCGCAGCGAATCGAGCCGAGCCGGCAGGGGGAACGCGCCGGCCCGGATCAAGGAGCGGTACCGGGGCGGAAAATTTTGGATCTGAGCGAACACCCGCGCCAACCGGCGGGGATCGTGATCCGCACCGAGCCACCGCTCGATATCGATCAGGCGGTAGGAGCAGAGGAGGCAGCTGGAGTCGGCTTGTTCCGCCTGGAGATAGGCACGATGTGCTTCCTCCCAGCGGGCCTCGGTCCACAACTGCTCGCCCTGAAGCCACAGCGCGAAGCTGCGAGGATTCGCCGGCAGCGCCGCACGCGGAACCCACGGGTCGTTCACCGCCTGGCTCCGCCAGAGCTGCTGGACCAGGGAAAGCGCGAGGGTGTCCGCGAGGAGCGCCCAATCAGCCGGGGCCGCGGCGGCCGTTTCCATTGGCAGCATGCCGGCCGACGTCCCTGCGCCACCCATCCGGGCCGACAGCCTGAACCGGCCTCCGACCGCGGTCACCCGGCCGATGATCCGGATGGCGCCGGGTTGGGCTGCAAACTGCGGCGGCTCCGGCACGTAGAAATCCGGGAAACCCGCAAGGGCGGCTCGCAGCTCGGCGGCGATCGAGTCGCCCAGGGTGCGGCGGCCGGTGAGCGCAGAGGTCTCGAACGCGGGGATCTCGATCGTGAGGGCGGCGCGCTCGGGCTCCGGAGGGGGCCGATCCGGGCTCAGGACCTTCCAGGCGATGCCCAGCGCCGCAACCACCCCCACGACCCCGAGAACCACCGTCGCTGGGCTCCGCCGTCCGACCGGCTTCAGCGCGGCGGCGAACTCTCGGGCGTCGGTCCAGCGCCGATCGGGCGACAGCGCGAGTGCCCGGCGAAGCGAGGAGGCCACCGCCGCAGGGACCCGCCGCCAATCGGCGGCGTCGGGTGCCTGATAGGCGGGCCACCGTTCCCCGGTGGTCGCTTCCCACAGCACGAGGCCGGCAGCGTAGACGTCGGTGGAAGGAGTGGCCACGACCCCGTCGCTCTGCTCGGGCGACATGTACCGCGGCGTCCCGATCTGCTGGCCGGTGCGGGTGAGCGCAGGGTCGCTCTCCTCCCGCCAGCGGGCGACGCCGAAGTCTCCGAGCAGGGCCCGCCCATCGCGGAGAAAAATGTTCGCCGGTTTCACATCCCGGTGTACCACTCCCAGGGCATGCGCGGCGCCCAGGGCGGCCAGGAGATCCCGCGCCAGATTGGACGCCTCGCGCAGCGAAAGCGGCCCGCGCTTCAGCCGTTCGGCGAGGGTCTCCCCCTCGACGAACTCCATGACCAGATAAAGCAGTCCGTCGCCCTCGCCGGCGTCATAGATGGGGATGATGTTCGGGTGGGCGAGTCGAGCAAGCAGACGGCCCTCGGCGAGGAACCGTTCCGAGGCGACCGCGGTGGCGAGCTCGGGGCGGAGGATCTTGATCGCAACGGTGCGGTCGAGGCGGGTTTGCCGCGCGGCGTACACTACACCCATCCCGCCCCCAGCCACTTCACGCAGGACCTCGTAATCGGGCGCGAGTGCCTGACGGACCCGCTCGATCAACATCGCCTTGCCCCCGAGGGGGAGAGTCCCGCAATAGTCCCGCCGGTGCGCAAGGCTGTCAAATCACTGCGGCGGGGCAGGCGTCGAGCGTCGACCGGGGTCGGCGAGGAGCCGCTCGGTGAAATCGACCCGTTCGGCGAGCTCGGTCACCTCATGACGGAGCGCCTCGAGCTCGTCGAGCAGCTCCTGCGGTACGCCCAGCGCGCGCGCCTGGGCCTCCTCCGGATCCCAGTCCGAGACCCGCCGTCCGTCACCGTCCCGGAACTGGCCGCCGGCGACCATGATCAGATCATACAGCCACCACAGCCCGAAGCCGCCGAAGGTGAAGAGCTGGAGCACACCGGTGCCGAGCTTCCCGACGTAGAATCGGTGGGCTCCGAAGACACCCAGCGGAATACAGAGTCCGAGCGCCACCGCGCGGGATTTGTCGGACCGAGGAGGGACCATGAGTTCCACGATATCACCCCTGGCCCAAATGTCCAGTTTGCGAGCGCGTCGGAGCCGTCGCTACCTTCTCGATTCGATGCGCACTCTCCCGCTCCTGGCCGCGCTGCTGCTCACCGCTCAGCCCCTCCCCGCCCAATGGGCGCTCCAAGCCTCGGGAACCACCGCCGAGTTCCGGGGGCTCCATGCGGTGAGCGACCGGGTGGTCTGGGCGGCGGGAAAGGGAGGCGTGGTGGCGCGCACTGAGGACGGCGGCGCCACCTGGACCGCCGACAGCATCCCCGGCGCCGGCGGTCTCTTTCTCGTCGCGGTACACGCCCTCGACCGGCGCAGCGCCTGGGTGCTCGGCACCGCGTTTTCGGGCCCGTCCCTAGCGCGGATCTACCGCACCTCCGACGCCGGCAAGACCTGGCAGATCCAGTACGAGAATGCGGTGAAGGGGGTCTTCTTCGACGGATTGGCCTTCTGGGACGCGAAACACGGCCTCGCGTTCGGCGATCCGATGGACGGGAAACTGCTGATTGTGCTGACGGAGGACGGCGGCGCGCGCTGGACCCAGTATCCGCCCCAGCGGCTGGAGCCAACCCTTCCCGGTGAGGCCGCCTTCGCCGCCAGCGGAACCGCGATCACCGTCCGCGGTGACCGCGAGGTCTGGATCGCCACCGGAGGCGGCTCCCACGCGCGGGTGTTTCACTCCGCCGATCGCGGGGCGACCTGGGACGCCACTGCGACGCCCGCCGGGGGCGCGGCCGCGAAAGGGCTCTTCGGCATCGCGATGGGCGAACGGTTGCATGGAGTGACGGTGGGCGGTGACTACCAGCAGCGTGAGGCCTCTCTGGAAAATCTCCTCCTCACCGAAGACGGCGGACGGAGCTGGCGGCTCGGCTCGAGTCCAGGGCTCGTCGGCGTGCAGTACGGCGTGGTCCACGTCTCGGGCGAGACGTTCCTTGCCGCGGGCCCTAGCGGAAGCTCGATTTCCCGGGACGGCGGAGTGACCTGGACCCGGCTCGAGGGCCCCGGCCTCAATACGGTGAGCTGCGCGAAGAGCGTGTGCTGGGCGGCCGGAGTGGAGGGAAGGATCGCGCGGATGGCCCCCTAAGCGCTCAGCTCCCGCCCGATCTGCACCACCGCATCCGCGAACAGATCGAAGTCCTTCCTCAGGCTCCGGTGATTGGTGATGGACGCCCGGATGGCGAAGCGGCCGTGCAGGCTCGTCGCGGAGGGGACCGCAATCCCCCGTTCCTGGATCCGCATCAGGATTTCCCGGTTGACCCCGTCCAGATCGGTACCGCCGGCCCCCCCGGCCCTCCCGGTGTATCGCAGACACACGATGTTGAGCGGCACCGGCGCCATCAGCTCGAGCTCGAGATGCCGGTGCACCAGCCCGGCGAGATACTGGGCCTGCGCCACATTCTGCTCGATGAGCCGGGCGTAGGTCGCTACACCGTGTTCCTGGAGCAGCATCCACACCTTGAGCCCGCGGAATTCCCGGGACAGCTCGGGGCCGAGCGAGCCGGGGTCGTGGTCGTTGGGCGCGGCGCCGCGCTCCTGTCGCGCGAGGTAGCTCGCCTTGGTGGCAAACGGGCGCCGG
>JBGPVQ010000250.1:0-4936 GCA_041491785.1 Gemmatimonadota bacterium
GAATCGCCGCCGTTGGTGATGAAACCGTGATTCGACTTCGGGGCGAGCGCGATGCCGTGGTTGCGCGGAGTGTCCGGAATGTCGCCGAGCACCTTGCCGGTGGCACCATCGACCACCATGACGTGGGTGCTGCGCGAGACGAATATCCGGCCGGTGCCTGGTTCGGCGGTGAGGTAGTCCGTCCCACCCTCCCCGCCGATGTTGTACTTCTCGACCTTGAAGGTCTGCGCCTGCCCGATGCCTGGCGAGGCCAGGACGGCCGCGAGGAAGAATGCGGGAGCGGTCAGTGAGGGGGTGTTCATCTGGTCCTCGGTGGTGAATGCGGATCGCCTGAATTCCGAAACAAGAGAGTATACCCCGTTCAGCATGTCGGGAGGATGACAAGGTACCACCCCGGTCGCTCTCGCGATATCTTCCGGCGATGATCACGAAATTCGGGCGGGCGGTATTGGCGGGCCTGCCTCTGGTCATCGTCATCGCGACGGGCAGTGCGACGGTCCGGTACCCGACGCCGGGGCTGACGAGCCGGCTGCCCCGGCTTCCGGTGCAGGCCGACACCGGGCGGCCGCGCTACGCCGCGGCGGACGTCCGGTTCATGCAGGGCATGATCGACCACCATGCACAGGCCGTGACAATGGCCGCTCTGGTCGCCGCCCGGAGCAGCCGGCAGGACATGCGGCTGCTGGCCCGGAAGATCGACGTCTCCCAGAAGGACGAGATCGGGATGATGCGGCGGTGGCTGGAGGAGCGTCACGAACGTGCTCCGGCTCCAGAGCCCGGCCACGAGCACCACGACATGATGCCGGGAATGCTGACTCCGGAGGAGATGGCGCAGCTGGCGAAGGCCTCGGGCGCCGAGTTTGACCGGCTATTTCTGCAGGGCATGATCAAGCATCACGAAGGTGCGCTGACCATGGTGGCGGAGCTGTTTGCAGCCAACGGAGCGGGCCAGGAGCCGCAGCTCTTCGGTTTCGCCTCGGACATCGACGCCGACCAGCGCGCCGAGATCCGGCGCATGCGCGCCATCCTCAACGCGCTACCTCCCACACCTCAATGAGATCCGCAATGAGATCCGCACCCATCGCTCGGCGTTCCCCCGCTCGGTTCAGCACCGCTTTTCGGCGGTCTCTCCTGTCTTCCGCAGTGTTGCTCGCCGCAGCGGCCAGCGCGGGGGCGCAAGTCGACAGCGCCGCGCGCAAGCCCGCCGACCCGCGCGTCGGACTGGGGGCGGGCTGGATGGATGCCAAGGAGGCGGCCAGCAATCTCGAGCTGATCGCGCATCGCCCGAAACCGGAAGGCTTCTACAACGCAGCCAAGCCGGGGGACTTTCCCTTCGCGAATTCCGACCTCGCCTTCAGCGGGCACTACGTCTTTCAGGGCAGCTTCAACGGCTTCCAGATCTGGGACATCTCGAAGGTGAGCGCCCCGACGATTCGCCTGGCCTACACTTGTCCTGGTGGCCAGGGCGACCCCTCGGTATACGGGAATCTCTTGTTTATCTCGGTGGAGCAGACCAGCGGCCGGGTCGACTGCGGCACCCAGGGCGTTACGGATTCGGTGAGCGCCGAACGATTCCGCGGGGTCCGCATCTTCGACATCTCGGACATCGACCACCCGAAGCAGGTGGCGGCGGTGCAGACTTGCCGAGGCTCGCACACCCACACGCTGGTGACCGACCCGAACGACGCCGCCAATGTCTATGTCTACGTCTCCGGTACCAGTTTCGTCCGGTCGGGCAACGAACTCGCGGGGTGCTCGGGGCGGAGCCCCGAAGCGGATCCGAACACCGCGCTCTTTCGCATCGACATCATCAAGGTTCCGGTGGCGGCGCCGCAGGAGGCGAGAGTCGTCAACTCACCGCGGATCTTCGCCGATTCGGCCGGCGCCATTGCCGGATTGTGGAAGGGTGGCGCCCACGGCGAGGGGACCCAGAGCACCTCGGAGACGAATCAGTGCCACGATATCACCGTGTACACCGAAATCGGCCTCGCGGCCGGCGCCTGCTCGGGGAACGGGATTCTCCTCGACATCCGCGACCCGGTGCATCCGAAGCGGATCGCTGAAGTGAGCGACCCGAATTTCGCGTATTGGCACTCGGCGACGTTCAGCAACGACGGTGGGAAAGTGCTCTTCACTGACGAATGGGGCGGCGGCACCCAGCCTCGCTGCCGCGACACTGACCGGCCGGAGTGGGGCGCCGACGCGATCTTCACGCTCGCGGAAGGCAAACTGCACCCCGCGAGTTACTACAAGCTGCCGGCCCCGCAAACGGCGACCGAGAACTGCGTCGCCCATAACGGGTCGCTGATTCCGGTGCCCGGGCGCGACATCATGGTCCAGGGGTGGTATCAGGGCGGTGTCTCGGTCTTCGATTTCACCGATCCCGCCCATCCCGTCGAGATCGCCTTCTTCGACCGGGGTCCGATGAGCGACACCGAGTTGATGCTCAGCGGCGAATGGTCGGCCTACTGGTACAACGGCCACATCTTCGGCTCTGAGATCGGCCGGGGGCTCGACGTATTCGAGCTGAAGCCCAGCACCTACCTGTCACAGAACGAGATCGACGCAGCCAAGCTGTTGCATTTCGACAAGGTGAATGTCCAGAACCAGCAGAAGGCGGTGTGGCCCGCGAGCTTCGTGGTTGCCCGGGCCTACCTGGATCAGTTGGTGCGGAACGACGGTCTGCGGCGCAGCTGGGCGGCGCCGGTGACCCGCGAGCTGGCCCGTGCGGAGGGGCTCCGGGGAGCACCCCAACGAGCCGCCCTGACGCAGCTCGCAGCCCGGCTCACCCGCGACGCCGAAGGCGCCGCCGACCCGACCAGGGTACGCGCGCTGGTGGGGGTCGTGAGGGACTTAGCCAACACCAAGCCCTGATCGTCAGCGAGTGTGTCCGAGGACCCAAGCGGTCAGGGTTTCCAGATACCCCGGCGCCGCCCTGGGCCAGTCCCACTCGCCACCCGCCACAAGAGGGAGCTGGCGGAGTACATGATTGGCGGCCGGAAAGACCCGCACCGTCGCATCGCGATTACCGCCCTCGCGCAGCGCGCGCCGAATCCGATCCGCACTGACCACCGCGGGTACGAGCTCGTCCCCCGATCCGAACACCACCAGCACGGGAGCGCGTAGCGAGCGCCAGAGCGGGATGGGGTCGAGTGTGCGCCCCCGCCAGTACCATCCCTCGAGAGCGGAATCGGCGGGGAGCCGTTCGGGGAGCGAGCTCGCGCGCCGCCACGGCAGATCAGCGGCGTTGGTCAGGGCGTCGTCGAGCTCGGCCCGGGCTCCACCGGTCGCAAGCCAAGCGAGAATCTGCCGATTCAGGCGCGCGGCGCGTCCGGCGCTCGCAGAGGAGTAACCCTTCGCCATCAGGCGGAGACTGTCCTGGTACGCCGCGCTTTCCCCGACCATGACCCCGGGTGGCGAGACGGCCGCGATGAAGGCCAGCGAGCCGAGGCGGCGCGCCACCAGGGGCGCGATGAATGCCCCCTGACTCAAGCCCCACACGCCGACGCGCTTCGGATCGACCCCGGCTTGGCCCCGAAGGAACTCCACCGCCGCCACCGCGTCTGCGGCGAGATCGTCGTAGGTTGCCGCGTCGTAGTTCCCGGAGGACTCCCCGGTGCCACGCTTGTCGAAGGTGAGGACCGCGAGGCCCGCGCGGGCGAAGTGGTCCGCATAGAACCGGTATTCCCGGCGGAGATTCGAGGTAGAGCCCTGGAGGATGATGATCCCGGCGTGTCGGTTCCCGGCGGAGGGAGGCATCAGGAGTGTGCCGGCGAGATTCACGCCCGCGTTGCTGAATCGGACCTCCCGGGTCGCATAGGGCGGGACACCTGGAGCAGGGGCACGCCGCAGCTCGAACTGAAGCGGCGTCGCGGCGGCGCCGGCGTGCGATTCCACGACGCCCGGCACGGCCGGCACCCCGGCAGCGCCGTAGATCGAGTCGCCCCGGAGCGCACCATGAAAGCGGATAGGATTCTCGTCCTGCGTCGAGAAATACACTTGGGACGCTCGGTACCGCACGGCATCGATGGGCTGATCGAGAATCAGAAGGTCGGCGCTGCTGAAGGTCCCTCGAAGGGTGTCGCCCGCTCGAGCGAACCGCACGGCGAATGCGAGTGATTTCCCCCGAAACACGGCCTGCCCGCGCCAGGTTCCGAGGATCGATTCAGGGCCGGGCTGCCCGGACGCGGCGCACGCCGCGCCGCCGAGCAGCAGCGTGACACCGCACCGTCGAACCAGTCGTCGCACGCTAGTTCGGGAATCCTTTGCGCGGGATCCCCGGAACGATTTTCAGCGCATTGCCATAGTACAGCTTCTTCAGCACCGAATCGGGCAGCCCCATGCCGTACAGCTTCCAGAAGGCGTGGTAGTCGCGGTAGTAGTCAAAGTATTCGTCGTCGGTTTCGAACACGCGCCAGTAGTAGGGATACTCGTCGGGCTGAAAGGCGTCCTTTCCGAAGAGGAGCCGATCCTGATACTTGAGGAAGAACTCGCGCGCGGCGCGCGGCTGGCGGCCGAGGTCGTAGAGAATGGCGCCGACCTCGCTGTAGAGGTTCGGCAGGCTGTCGAACATCCTGCCGAGCCGCGCGAGGTCGTTCGCGTGCCAGCCCAGGTGGGCCAGCACCCAGATGGTGCGCGGATGCCGCGCCAGGAGGCGATCCCGTTCCGCCATCAGCTCCTCGAACGAGGGAAACTTGGAGCGGTCCTGGTAGCGGCGATCGGGATAGAGCGCCAGCTCGAGCCACCGTTCGTTGTGGTAGTCGAGCGGCTCGAAGAACTCCGCGGGGTCACCGACGTGGATGAACACCGGGATCCTGAGCCGCGCCGCGGCCTCCCAGACCGGGTCGAGCTCCGGATCGTCCAGCTTGAGACGGGTGCCATCGGCCTTTCGGGCGAACAGCCCGAAGCCCTTGCCAATCTCTCCCACCCCTTGGGC
>JBGPVQ010000251.1:0-4919 GCA_041491785.1 Gemmatimonadota bacterium
CTCCGCGTTTCATTTGACCGCGGGGCTCGGGCCGATCGCGGGCTTGCTCTTCCTGCGGGGCCCCACGCAGCTGCTCTGTCTCGTGATGGTGGGCTGGGCGATCTGGCTGTACGGGCACATCGCCCACCTGTCGCGGCTGCCGCGGCGCGCGGCGCTGCTCTATCCGGCGTTCATCGTGCTGTTCAATTTCATCGTGCTGCGCACCATGGTGCTCAACCTGGCGCAGGGGGGCATCCACTGGCGGGGAACCTACTATTCCTTGAAGGAACTCCGGCGCAATCGCGTATAGGAGGCGGGATGAAACGGATTCTGGCGTGGGTAGGCGCCCTGACGCTGGCGGCCGGGTGCGGCGGTGGTGAGGCGGTGGCTCCCGATCCCAACGCTACGCTGGAAGTGGTGGGCTACACCGGTCCGCTGGAGGCTCAGACCTCGCGACTCTTCACCGCGACCTGGCGGGATCCTCGGGGCGGCACCCGTCCGGCCGCTGGCGTGACCTGGAGCTCGAACAACCAGGGCGTGGCCGAGGTGAATCAGCAGGGGCTGGTCACCGGGGTGGCCCCGGGCCAGGCGACGCTCACCGCGAACGCCGAGGGCAAGTCGCTGGCGATTCCGCTCCAGGTCACGCCGCTCACTCACTACTCCCCGAAAGAACTGGCCGTCTTCAACACGCTGGTGTTCTCGGACAACGGCGCTCGGCGGCTCCGCAAGTGGGCGGACGAAATTCGCATCCAGGTGTCCGGCGCACCCACGGCCGAAGATCTCGCCACGCTGGACAACGTGGTGCGCGACCTGAGCGGCGGGCTCAGAACCGTTCCTATTTCGGTCGTCGAGCAGGGCGGCAACGTCCACCTCGCGTTCATTCCCGACTCGATGTACGCGAAGATGGCGGGCGGCACCTGCGTTCCACCGGCCGGGGTATGGGGCTTCAGCTGCCCCACCGTGGACGCCGAGTCGCGCTACACCCAAGCGGTGGTCTACGTCAGCTCGACGCGGGATGTCGCGATCCGGAACTATCTGCTGCACCACGAGCTGATGCACATGGTGGGATTCTACGATCACCCCACCGGGGTGGCGAGCATTCTCACCCGGCCGGAACAGATTACCCTGGACCACTACCTTCCGCTCGACTACACCCTGATGGAAATGCTGGGGCGTCCCGAAATTTCGGTGGGCACCTTCGCGGTGGACGCGATGGTGGCGCTCTCCGGACTGACCCGTCTTACTCCTCCCCCGCCGGCGCGCTAACGCCTTCGAGTCCGGCCCGCTTTCGAATCCGCCAGGATGAGGCTGCAGCAGGTGACGCCGCCCTCGGCCTTGGCGAGCTCCGAGGCCTCGACCGGGTGGACCGGGATCCCCGCGGCCCGGAGCCTTCCGCGGGTGCGGCTGAACTCCGAGGCATGGATGACCTGCCCGTCAATCAGCAAGGCATTGGCAGCGAAGGGCTCCGAGGGATCCACCTCGATGAATTTCAAGCCGGCGAAGGACCGGGGTGATACCCATCCGGGGTTGATCAACAGAGTACCGTCCGCCACCGCGGTGACCGCCGACTTGAGGTGGAGGCACCCGCTCACCGGCGCCGCGTGAACCTGGTAGCCGTACAACTCCACGAAGCGGGCGAGCTGCTCGATGCCGGCGATGTTGGTACGCGGTGAGAGCCCCACGAACAGATTCTGTTCCACCCGAAGCACGTCGCCGCCGTCGAGCCGGGCCGGGGCGACGATTGCGTGGAGCGGCCGGTAGCGGACCAGCACATTCGCGACCGAGTCGGTCTCGGCCCGGCGGGACTCGGCGCCCGGACGGGTAATCACCGCCACCTCGTCGAGCACCACCGCGGTATCCTCGACGAACACCGCGTCCGGCAGTTCCGGCGCCGGGGGGAGCATCTCGATCCGGCAGTCGAGCGACTCGAGGGCATGGACGTAGGCCGCATGCTGGGCGCAGGCCCGCTGATAGTCGATCGGCTCGCGGGCCAGGTGGGTGAGCTCGCAGTGGACGATGCTGGGGCTCACCTCGCGCACCAGGGCGAGTGCGCTCATCGCGGCATCAGTCCGGCCGGGTCGTCGAGAGCGCCCGCCACTTCGCCATCAGCGTCCTGAGCGCCTGCTCCTTCTCGAGAATCGCCGCGAGTGTCTGGGTGGGGAGCTCGGCGTCCACGCCCTGCACCTCTCCGTAGAGCGCGGCGAGCTCGTCGCCCAGACGGCTGAACGTCTCTGCCGCACCGCCGCTTTCGAGGGCCCCGGCCTTCCGGTCGAACTCGGCCAGGGCGTCCGCGGCCGGACCCGCCGCCGCCTTCCCCCGGGCGTCGCGGAGCTTGGCCCGCAGCGCGCGGACCGCAGCCAGCGCGTCGGCGTTCTGGGCAATTTCCGCGACCAGGCGCTCACTCAAGGTGTGTTGCTGCAATAGCACCGCGGGGGGCAACTTGACTCGTGGATCCATCCGCACGGCTAGAGGCTGGCGATAGCCCTTTCCGTTCACGGTGAGATTCACGGTGTAGGTACCAGGGAGTGCCCAGACGCCGGTGGGCTCCCGTGCAGTATTCAGGTACACCGCGGCGATGGGGTAGCCGAAGCTCGGCACCCTGGGATCGGGCCCATGGAGGTCCCACACGAAGCGATGCATCCCGGCCTGCGCCGAGAGAAGCTGGGGCGGACGGATCCAGTAGTCGGGAATGTTGCGCCCCGGGATGGGTTGCACAGGAGGATCGTCGCTGGAAAAGCGGTGGACCAGTCGGCCGGCCGGATCGCGGATCTCCAAGGTCACCGGTCCCGGAGCGGGGTCCTTGAGCCAGTAGTCGAGCACCGCGCCGTCGGGTGGGTTCTCGGCCGCCGGCTCGTCGGGCGGCAGCGGCGTGTCGGTGTTCAGGTTCCAGCGCACCCGGGTGGCGAGCGACGGCTTGAACAGGGCCGCGGCCTCCCCCGCTGTGGCCGGCGAGATCTGCCGGAGCGGGGCGATATCGTCCAGGATCCAGAACCCGCGCCCGTGGGTAGCGGCCAGCAGATCGTCGTCCTTGATGGCCAGATCGCGGATCGAGGTGGCGGGCATGTTGAGGCGCAGCGACTGCCAGCGATCGCCGTCGTCAAAGGAAACCCAAGCCTGGGTCTCGCTCGCCGCAAAGAGCAGCCCTTTCCGCTTGGTATCCTCCCGCACCGAGTTAATGGTGGCCCCATCGGGAATGCCGACGGTGATATGCTGCCAGGCCTTTCCGCCGTCCCGGGTGCGGTAGATGTGGGGGCGGAGGTCGTCGCTGCGGAGCGTGTTGATGGCGGCGTAGGCGGTGAGGGTGTCGGAGTGCGACGCCTCCAGCACCGACACCTTGCTCCAGGGCGTCAACTGTCCCGGCGTCACGTTGGTCCAGGTTTTCCCGCCGTTCATCGTCAGGTGGATGAGGCCGTCGTCACTGCCGGCCCAGATCACCCGCGGACTCTTCGGGCTCGGTGCCACGGCGTAGATGACGCCGGGGTGGCGGGCCATCGCCGAGCGCTCCCCAGAGTACTTCCCCACGCTCGCGGGGATGGCGGAGTCGGTGCGGGTTAGGTCAGGAGAAATCCGGGTCCAGCTCCTGCCGCCGTTCCGGGTGGTCCAGAGGGTGTTGGTCGCGAAGAAGAGCAGGTGCGGGTCGATCGGGGAGAAGAGCACCGGGGCGGTGCGGAGCGCCCGGTAGTTCGAGTCGCGAAAGAGCCGGGGCGCCACGTTCTGCACCTGCGCGGTACGCCGGTCCCAGCGGGAAATCTTGCCGCCGTAGACGATGTCGGGATCCAGCGGGTCCGGCGCGACGTACCCGTACTCCTCGACGCCCACCGGGTGCCATTCGCGAAAGGTCACCTGGCCGTCGTTGCCCCGGCTGGCCACGCAGGCCGAACCGCTTTCCTGCTGCCCGCCGCAGACCCGGTAGGGGAAGGCGTTGTCGGCACTCACGTGGTAGAACTGGGCGGTGGGCTGATTGTACCAGCTGCTCCAGGTCTCCCCGCCGTTGACGGTGATGATGGCGCCCTGGTCGGAGGCGATCAGGATGATTCGGGGATCGGCCGGGTTGATCCAAATCCGGTGATAGTCGTCGCCACCGGGCGCGCCGCGGATGCCGGTCCAGGACTTGCCGCCATCAGTGGATTTCCAGGTGACGACGCTCGCGGTATAGACGATGTCGGGGTTGGTGGGGTCGACCTTCACTTCGGCAAAATCGTCGGGGCGGCCGGCAATGCGGGGGTCGTCGGTGGTGCGCCGCCAGGTTTCGCCGGCGTCGTCGCTCCGGTAAAGCCAGCCGCCGGTGCGGGTGGCCACGGTGGCGTAGAGGCGATTGGCATCGCTCGGCGCCACGGTGATGCCGATGCGCCCTAGGCCGTCCTTCTCGAAGGTGGGGAGGCCGCCGGTCAACGGCCTCCAGGTGGCGCCGCCGTCGGTGGACTTGTAAAGGCCGCTGTTGGGGCCGCTGAAGGCGCCGTTTTCCCAGGGGGCCTGGCGCGCTTCCCAGAGCACGGCGTAGACGACGTCGGGATTCCGGGAATCGAAGGCGAGGTCCACCGCGCCGGTGTTCTCGTCCTTATACAGCACCTTCTCGAAGGTCCGCCCCCCGTCGCTGGAACGGAATACGCCACGCTCGGCATTGGCGCCGTAAGGATGGCCCAGGACCGCGACGAACAGACGGTCGGGGTTCCTGGGGTCAATGATGATCTGGGGAATCTGCTGGCCGTCGCGGAGTGCCAGGTGGGTCCAGGTCTTTCCCGCGTCGGAGGAGCGGTAAAGGCCGTCTCCGGTGGAAAGGTCGGGCCGTTGGAGTCCCTCACCGCTCCCGGCGTAGACGATGGCGGGGTTGGACGGGGCCACCGCGAGCGCGCCGATCGATCCGGTGGGCTGCTCGTCGAAGATCGGCTTCCAGATGCGGCCGAAGTCGGTCGTTTTCCAGACGCCGCCGTTCACCGCGC
>JBGPVQ010000252.1:0-4917 GCA_041491785.1 Gemmatimonadota bacterium
AGCTCTGGTCGGCGCTGCGCGCCCATCGCACACTGCTGCCCCGGAACGCCACCCACATCGTGCTCCGGGTCGATCGGGAGTCGGGCCGCCATGTGTTCGTGCGGGGCAACACCGCCGAGGTGTGGATCCGGGCGCACGAACTGGGTGATGCGCTGATCCGCGAAGGCGTGCCGGCCGTCCTCTGGTGGGAGCCGGCGGGGGGCGCCCCGCGCGCCGTGTTCGGTTCCCGGCAGGCCTACCCCGCGATGGTGTTCGAGCAGGTTCACCCCGCGATGGGCGACCGGGTACGCGCCCACGCCGTCGCGGCCATGGGGGCTATTTCAGGGCTCCACTGCTGGGATCTCTACGCCGGGATCGGCGAAACGACCCGAGCGCTGGCCGAGCGCGGAGCCACGGTGGAGAGTGTCGAGGTGGACCGCCGGGCAGTCGCGGTGGCCGAGGAGCGAGGGCCCGCCGCGAGCGTCACCCGGCTCATTGCCAGAGTGGAGGACGCGATCGGTCGGCTTTCCCGGCCCGATGCCGTGATCGTGAATCCTCCGCGCACCGGCCTCGAGGAGGCGGTCACCGGCCATCTGACCGTCCAGCCACCCGGCCGCCTGGTCTATGTCAGTTGCGACCCGGCCACCTTGGGCCGCGACCTCGCCCGGCTCAGTCCGACGCTCCGGGTATCCGACGTCCGGGCCTTCGATCTATTCCCCCAGACCGCGCACGTCGAGACCGTCGTGCGACTCGAGCGACGATGAAATATCAGGTGTCCGCCGGCGGTCGAATCTGGGACATCGAGATCGACGGCGATCGGGTCCGGGTCGGAGGGACCGAGCACCGGGCCGAATTGCGCGCGGTGCCGGGGACGCCGCTGCGGTTGCTGGTGCTGGACGGCGGGTCGGCCGCCTATCCGATGGAAAACCTTGCCCGCGGAATGTGGGTCGTTCAGGACGGCGGTGAGCGGTGCCTGGTTGAAGCCGTCGACGAGCGCACGGCGCACGTGCGGAGTCTGATCGGCACTCCGCCCGCCCTGGCCGGTCCGGTCGCCCTCAAAGCTCCGATGCCCGGGTTGGTGGCCCGGGTCCTCGTGGAGCCGGGGGAGGCCGTGGCTGCTGGCCAGAGCCTCGTGGTGCTGGAGGCGATGAAGATGGAAAACGAGCTCAAGGCTGGGGCTCCCGGGGTGGCCGAGAAGGTCTGCGTTGCCCCGGGACAGACGGTGGAGAAGGGCGAGGTATTAGTGACCTTCCGTCCTTGACCTAACCTGTTGCCGTGGGTTATTTTGCAAAGCTATGTCGGAAACGCAACCGACCGTTTCGAGACAGGATCGATGAAGACGTATTCTGCGACGCCGGCCGAGATCCGGCACGATTGGCATGTGGTCGACGCCACCGGCGTTCCGCTCGGGCGGCTCGCCAGCGCCGTGGCCCAGTTGATTCGGGGCAAGCACAAGCCCACGTTCACGCCTCACATGGACGGGGGCGATTTCGTGGTGGTTGTCAACGCGGCCAAGGTCGGGCTCACCGGCCGCAAGCTCGAGCAGAAGCGGTATTTCTCGCATTCGGGCTACATGGGCCACGAGAGCTTCAGGCCGGTGAAGGAAGTCCTCGCGAAGCGCCCCGAGGAAGTCATCGAGAAGGCCGTCTTCGGAATGCTGCCCAAGAATTCGCTTTCCCGGCAGCGGCTCCGGCTCAAGCTGAAGGTCTACGCTGATGGAGTGCACCCGCATGAGGCGCAGCAGCCCAGGCCCTACGCCGTCAAGGTGAGCAAGGTGAGCGCATGAGCGCGGATCAGTTCAAGTGGCACGCGGTCGGCCGCCGGAAGACCAGCGTGGCCCGGGTGTATCTCACTCCGGGCACCGGCAAGTGGGAAATTAACGGCCGGACCCTGGGAGACTACTTCCCGCGGCCTTCGCTGGTGCAGCACATCCAGCAGCCGTTCACCGCCACCGACACGCTGGGAGCCTTCGACGTGAAGGCCCACGTGGATGGCGGCGGACAGGCGGGTCAGGCCGGCGCCCTGCGGATGGGTATCGCGCGGACGCTGGTCCTCGCGGATCAGCTCCACCGTCCGAAGCTCCGGACCGGAGGGCTCCTCACCCGCGATCCGCGGGCGGTGGAGCGGAAGAAGCCCGGCCGTCCGGGCGCCCGAAAGCGGTTCCAGTTCTCCAAGCGGTAGGCGCTGGAGACATCACCCACACCGCCGGACTCCGGCCTGGGTGTCCCGAAGGATTTCGCGGGATCGGGCCGGGGGATGAGGGCGGTGGACGCACAACCCACACAGGAAGGACCCACGTCAGTCGCATGGCGCAACCCCAGGTGCAGGACCTCCTCGAGGCGGGCGTTCATTTCGGGCACCAGACCCGGCGCTGGAACCCCAAGATGCGCCGGTTCATTTTCGCCGAGCGCTCCGGGATCTACATCATCGACCTGCAGAAGACGCTGGGCCAGCTTCACAAGGCCCAGGAGCTCCTGCGCAGCGTCGTGCTGAAGGGTGACAACGTCCTCTTCGTGTGCACCAAGAAGCAGCTCAAAGCGCTGGTGCAGGGCGACGCGCAGAGCGCCGCCTGCCAGTACGTCACCGAGCGCTGGCTGGGCGGCACGCTCACCAATTTTGCCACGATCAAGAAGCAGATTCGCCGGCTTCGCGATCTCGAGCAGGGGAGCACCGAGGGAGATTTCGACAACTACACCAAGAAGGAAAAGCTCCTCTTCGAGCGGGAGCGGGTGAAGTTGTCGCGCAACCTCGAGGGGTTGAAGACCATGAGCCGGCTTCCCGGCGCGCTCTTCGTGGTGGACGCCAAGAAGGAGCGGATCGCGATTCTGGAGGCCAACAAGCTGGGAATCCCGGTGGTCGCGATTGTGGACACCAACGCCGACCCCGACGTCATCACCGTGCCGATTCCCGGCAATGACGACGCGATCCGCTCGGTGTCGCTGATCACCAAGGCGCTCTGCGACGTGATCCTCGAGGCGCGGCAGCAGGTGCCGGTCCGCGAGGCGGCCGACCATGACGACGCGGAGACCTACAGCACCGACGGGGGCAGCGAGGGCGATCCCGAGGCCGACCGCCGCCGGCGCCGGGCCGGCGCCCGCAAGCGACGGCCCAAGCCCGAGGCCATCGCGGCGCGCCTGAAGCATGAGGGAGAGGCCACCGAGCCGGCCCCGAGCGGGGCGGGTGAGGCGAGCGCCTGAGCCGGGCACTTTCCCCGAGCTTGACGCCGCCGCCGCGCCATCGCCCTCCCGGCTGTGCGCGGCGGTTTTCCTATACACGACTGGATGGAATGAGATGAGCACGATGGCGATTACCCCGAAGGACATCAGTGAGCTCCGGGCCAGGACCAGCGCGGGGATGATGGATTGCAAGGCGGCGCTGGCAGAGGCCGGCGGCGACATGGAAAAGGCGGTGGAGATCCTCCGGAAGAAGGGGATCGCCAAGGCCGAGACCCGGGGCGGCCGGACCGCCGCTCAAGGCCTGGTGGTGGTCGCCTCCCACCAGGCGGGCACCGACGTGGCCATGATCGAGCTCACTTGCGAAACCGACTTCGTGGCGCGCACCGAAGACTTCGTGCGTCTGGCGCGGGAGCTCGGCGTCCACGCCGAGCGCAACGCCCCGCAGGGGGTGCATCCGGGTTCGGTCCTCGACACCCAGCCGTTCCGGGACAAGACGGTGGCCGAGGTGGTCAAGCAGACGTCCGGGACGACCGGCGAGGCCATGGCGCTCAAGCGGGTGGCGCGGTTTCAGCAGCCCAACGGTACGGTGCAGAGCTACCTGCACCACAACGCGCAGGTCGGCGTGCTGGTCGAGCTCGAGGGACCGGCCGGTGAGGTGCTCACCGCGCTGGGCCGGGACCTCGCGCTCCATATCGCCTCGGCGGATCCGCTCGGCGTGAGCGAGGCGGACATCCCCGCCGCGACGATCGACCGGGAACGCCGTATCGCGGAGGAAATGGTCGTGGCGTCGGGCAAGCCGGAGCAGATCCGCCCCAAGATCGTCGAGGGGAAGATTCGCAAGTTTCTCGCGGAAAAGACCCTGCTCGGCCAGGCGTTCGTGAAGGATGATGCCAAGACCGTCGGCGACCTGGTCAACGAGGCCGCCAAGACGCTGGGCGGTGCCGTGACGGTCAAGCGGTTTGCGCGCTTCAAGATCGGCGAGGCCTGAGATGGCCCTGGCCTACCGTCGCGCCCTGCTCAAGATTTCGGGCGAGGCCCTCGCCGGCACCCGGGGCGTGGGGCTCGACTACGGCGTGGTGGAGCTGCTGGCCAAGGAAATCAAGGCCGTTCATGGCCAGGGGATTCAACTCGGGCTCGTGGTGGGCGGCGGCAACATCGTCCGCGGCACCGCCGCGAGCGCCGAGGGCCTGGACCGGGTGTCGGCCGATTACATGGGTATGCTGGCCACGGTCATCAACGCGCTCGCCCTGCAGGACATTCTCGAACGGAACGGCGTCCAGACCCGCGTGTTGACGGCCATTCGCATGGAGTCGCTCGCCGAGCCGTACATCCGCCGGCGCGCCGTCCGCCATCTCGAGAAGGGCCGGCTGGTCATCTTCGCCGGCGGCACCGGCAACCCCTTCTTCTCGACCGATACCGCCGCGGTCCTCCGGGCCCTCGAAATCGAGGCCGAAGTCATTCTCAAGGCCACCGGGGTGGACGGTGTCTACACCGGCGATCCGAAGAAAGACAAGACAGCCCGCTTCCTTCCGGAGCTCTCGTTTCAGGACGCCATCGTGAACGGCTACGCCGTGATGGACGCCAACGCCTTCGGGCTGTGCAAGGAAAACCGCCTGCCGATCGTGGTCTTCAACATCAATCAGCCGGGCGCCATCGGGCGCGTGCTCGCGGGTGACCGGGTGGGGACGATCGTCCGATGAGCGCAGCCATCAGCCTTCCCGATCTGGTCAAGCAGGCCCGCGAGCACATGCACAAAGCGGTG
>JBGPVQ010000253.1:0-4892 GCA_041491785.1 Gemmatimonadota bacterium
CCACCGCTCTCCCGGCGTCGGGAAACCCATCTTGTCCGGCCGATCGACGACGTCGTCGGGCAGACGGCCCCGCATCGCGTCGCGCAGGACAACCTTGGTCCGGCCGTCGCGCAGCCGCTCGGAATTGGGTAGCCGCCCGGCAAATTCCACCAGCGCCGTCCGGAGAAACGGCACCCGGCTCTCGATGCCGAAGGCCATGCTGAATCGGTCTTCTGCGTGGAGCAGCTCGGGAAGCCGGGTCGCGGTAAAGTCCGAGCGCAGGTGCTCCCGCAGCGAGAGGAATCCCCTCCGGAGCCGCCGGTTATCGGGGGTCCCGGCCTGTCGTACGAACTCTGGATTGAGGAATCCGGCGTCGTAGGTGCGCGCCCGTGCCACCCGGCGGGCCAGCCGGCGCGCGGCGGGGGGCCACAGCGGCACCGCCAGGTGGCGCATGAGCCCCGCCATGCCGGCGCCGGTCAGGGCCGCCTGTCGACGCGCTTCCCTCCGGAATTGAAGGAGCCGTCCCGACACCGCGAGCTCGCGGAGGAACGTCGGGTAGTGGGCGGGGTAGCCCGCGAGGAGCTCGTCGCAACCCTGCCCACCCAGCACCACCTTGGTGCCGGTGCTTCCGATCAGCCGCATGAGGTGCCACCAGGAGTACACCGCCGGGCCCCAGGTCGGCTCGTCGAAGGCGCGCACGGTCCGCCGCAGCACCTCGAACACATCCCGGCCATCGGGGGTATGGGTGTGCGGCTCGAGGTTCGCCACGCTGCTCTGCACGCTCCGCACGTAGCGGGATTCGTCGTACGCCGTTCCCGGATAGACGATGGAGAAGGTGCGGAGCGGGGTCTTGAGCTGGCGCGCCGCCTCGTAGGTCAGCGCGCTCGAATCCAGACCGCCGCTCAGGCAGGCGCCCACCGGAACGTCGCTGCGGAGGTGGAGCCGGACCGATTCCTCGAGCTGCCCACGAAATGCCTCGGCCCAGCCGCCCGTTTCGGGGGTGGGCCGCCCATTCCCCTCCTCGGGTGGCGCCCAGTAGCGACGGACCCGGCTGGCGCCGAGTCGATGGGTCAGGCAGTGTCCCGGCGGCAGCTGGAGGATCCCTTCGAAGCAGGTCCGTTCGTCGAAGTCCTTGAGGTGATACTGGAGAAACAGGCAGAGGGTGCGCGCATCGAGCCGCCGGGGCACATCCGGGAGGGCGAGCAACGCCTTGATCTCGGAGCCGAAGTAGAAGCCGCTCGGAGTCGTGGCGTGGTAGAACGGCTTGATTCCGGCACGATCCCGGGCGCAGAAGAGCGTGCGCTCGGCGCGATCCCAGAGCGCGAACCCCCACATCCCGTCGAACCGATCGAGACAGTTCTCCCCCCATTCCTCGTAGGCATGGAGGATCACCTCGGAATCGGTCCGGGAGCGGAAGACATGCCCGCGCGCCCGCAGATCGGCGGCCAGCTCGAGGTAGTTGTAGATCTCCCCGTTGAAGATGAGCCAGAGCCGCCCATCCTCGTTCGACATGGGCTGCGCGGCCGCGGGGGAAAGATCGATGATACTGAGTCGGAGATGGCCGAGGCCGCAGGGGCCGTCCACCCGCAGGCCGCTGCCGTCGGGGCCGCGGTGGCGGATCGCGTGCATCATGGCGCGCACGAAGCCCTCTGATGCCGCCGCGCCCTCCGGAGCGACCATCCCGACGATTCCACACATGGCGGCTACTGGCGCCTTCCGGCAGGAGAGGAGTCGTCAGTTGATCTGCACGTCGCCGAATTGGCGCGGCTTGAGCGTCCAGTGCCCGGCTCCATCCGGCGCCAGCACGCCCTTCCCGGTGAGCTTGAGGCCGACGACGAAGGGCGCGGTCGGGAAGCCGATGTTCCCGTCAAGCACCACGGTGAGGGGACCGGAGCCGTCGTTGACGACGACCTGGATGTCGGGTGCGGCGACCGTGACGGATTGAATGGTGGCCGCGGTGATCTGGACCAGACCGGCATCAAGCCCTCCCCCCTGCGCCAGCGCCGCGACCGCGGTGGTCACCGAGATGGCGATCGGCGCGGGGCGGTTGGCCAGCGTGGTGATGATGGCCTGATCGAGGGTAGGTTGTCCGGCGCGGGTGCCGACGGCGCCGAGAACGGTCACGCTGTCTCCGGGATTGTTGCCGATGAGCCCGTTCCGGATGGTCACCCTCGTGAGCCGGATGTATCCCGAGGTATCCGCGACATGTGACGTGGTGTCCCGGAAGGATTGCAGGCCGGCCAAGATGGTTCCCCGGACGAAGACCCGTTTCCCCGCGGGCAGCGCGCGGGCTTGGCGCAGACTGACCTCGGGAAAGCCCACCCGCGCCACCGTGCCGGTGCCAGCCGCCTTCGCGGTGAGCGTGACCTCCGACGAGTCGTATGCCAGCACCTGAATCGAGTCTCCGATGCTTCGAGGCTCGATAACGATCCGGTAGCGTCCCACCGGGACGCTGGAGAAGAGCGCCACGCCCTTGCTGTCGGTGAGCGCGGTGCTGAAGGTATCGACGCCCCCCTTGATGAAGAGGGCGACCCGCGCCTTGGCGAAGACGGTGTCCAGCACCGTGAACGTCCGGGTTCCGTCGCGATCGAAATACACCCCGACCGACACCTGGCCGGTGACCGTAGGGCCGAATCCCAGATTGGCACCCTCGTTGGCGCACGCGGCGGTGAGGGCGATCGCCAGCGCGGCGAGAACGAGGCGAGAATGACGAATCGGCTGCCGCATCTTAGTACTCCACGCGGAGCCCGACGCGGATAACCCGCGCGTCGGTCCGCCGGCTGAAGAGACTGCCGAACCGGGAGTTGAGCGTGAGCGGGAGCACCAGGCTGCCGTCCGCCGCCGTGGTGATGGCGCCCTTCGGATTCACCAGGTAGAGCGCCCGGTCGAGCAATCCTGTTGCGGTGGCCACGAGGTTGAACGCATCCACCGTGAGCGCGAGGTGGCTCCCGGCGCCGGTGCCCACCGGAAGCTCGACCGCCAGGTAGGCGTCGAGCCCGTTGAGTGAGGGCTCGCGGCAGCTGTTGCGAACCGCGATCGCGCTGGCGGTGCTTTCACAGTGCCCTGCGGCGAGCGCCGCGGAGACTCCGCTCGCCGAGGCGTCGAGAGCGGCGGGATCATTACCCCCGCCGCCGTCGCCATTGACGTCTACTCCGGTGCGAAATCCCGGCGTGAACGGCAGGCCGGACCGATAGCGCCACCGGGCACCGACTGTCAGCGGTGAACTTCCCCGCGAGCGATATTCCGCCGACACGACCACCCGGTGAGGTACATCCAGATCGGATCGGCCCGCCGTCCAGTCGCCGCCATTGAGCCCCTGGGGGAACGGGTCGAGCTGATTGGCGGGATCGGGCTCGAGGGCGCCCACCAGATTGTCCCTCGTACGGGAGTAGGTATAGGACCCCGAGAGCGAGAGCCCGCTCGCGACGCGGCGCTCCAGTAGCGCGGTGAATTCGTAGTAGTCGGAGAATCCGGTGGGGGCGAGGCCGCTCACCAGATCGAACTCGGCAAAGCGGCGGTTGCTCCCGATCGCCGAGGTAATGAGCCCTCCCTGTTGCACCAGCGTGCCGAAGACCGGCCGGCCGTCCTGGGTCTTGTTGAGCGGGGCTTCGACCCGGTTGAGATCGGTGCGCCGGAGCAGGTAGTCGGTGTGGTAGTAGGAGCCGTTCACCTGGAATGAAACGCCTCCCGTAAAGAAGCGCCCGAACCCGGCGTTGGCCTTGAGCGATCGTGGCTTGCGGTACCGCGTCGTGCTGTCGAACATCGCGAGGCGGGTGCCCGCCCCCGGCGCGGCCGATTGGGAGGCCTCGGCGGGCCAGTCGCTGAAGCTTCCCTGCCCCCGGCGAACGGTAGTCCGTCCGTCGAAGAGCATCACCTCGGCGAAGGTGGCCGGGTCCAGGCGCCCCCGGAACAGTCCGGCGTCGGCGCGGACGATCCATTCGCCCTGATTCCGGACGTCCCACACCACACCGAGGCGAGGCGAGAATCCCTTCTTCTCGCTGGGAACGAAATCGTTGGGGCGCCCCGAGTCGTCGATCCACTTGGTATCGCTGCTGAGCCTGCCCGAGGGCAGACTCTGGCGATCGTAGCGCAGGCCGAGGGTGAGGGTGATCTCCGGCGCGATCGACCAGCTGTCCTGCCCGAACAGCCCGACCTCGGTGATGCTGGGATCGGCCGGTTCGGGAACCGACGCCACCGCCCGGAAGTAGGTGCCCTCTCCGCGCCCAAACCCGTCGAGGCTGCCGAAGGTGTAGATCCCGCCAGAACCGTAGCGATAATCCTGCTTGTACTTGAGCGACCCGATGTTCAACCCCGCCTTGAGTCGATGTTGCCCGAATTCGTATTGGATCGCATCCGAAACGTCCACCGATGTCTGCTCGAACCGGGCGGGCAGCGCGCCCGAGCCGCCGAAGGCGACACCTTCGAAGGCGAGGGAGGTGGCGGGGAGGGCCGCGCCGAGCCACTCCCGCGTCGTCCCGGAGAGCCCGCCGCGGAATTCGTTGGACACCGTGGACCAGGTGGAGGTGACCGTGACCGCACCGCTCCAGTCCCTGGCATTGAGCCGCGCGCCGGCCAGGGTCGAACGTTCATCGCCGAGCAGCGGCGCGTCTTCATGCCAGTTGGCGTATCCCCCTCGCAGCACCAGGGTGTGGCGATTCAGCTGCCAATCGAGGCGCCCGAGCCCGCTGCCACCCTTCCAGGTGCGCACCACCGGCGCGACCGCCGGCGCGCCGGCGCTGGTGTGAAATGAGTCCTTCGCGATGCTGCCGATAGTCGAGGCCAGCGACACCGGACCGTTCTTGTACGAGGCCGAGTCGACCTCCCAAGGGGCGGCCGAGGGGCTCTGCAGCTGCTGGTAATCGCCGCGAAGCAGGAAGTGGGCGGTGTCCGGCACGATGGCGCCGGAGAGGACC
>JBGPVQ010000254.1:0-4868 GCA_041491785.1 Gemmatimonadota bacterium
GAGCGAGGAGAGGTACCGCGCCAGGAGGAGAATCGTGGCGAGCTTGGCCAGCTCGACCGGCTGGCCGATCCGGATCCCGCCGACGCTGAGCCAGCTCTTGCTGTGCGCCGCGGAGCCCGCTCCGGTGCCGACCAGGAGCACCACCACCAGGAGGAGAAGCCCGAGGGCATAGAGGCCCGGGGCCGCCCACTCGAGGATCCGGAAATTCACCCGGAAGACGACCGCCGCCGAAACGACACCGACGCCGACCCAGGCCAGCTGGCGCATCCAGGCACCCCGAGCCAGGGTGGGCACGTCGGTCTGCCCGGCGGAATACACCATGAGGATGCCGAACCCGGTGAGCAGAACGACCACCAGGATCAGAGCCCGATCGAGGCCCTCCCGCCTCACGGCCGCACCGTGTCGCCCGGGATGACGGTGGGTGCCACAACCGAATCCTCGAGAATCGGGACCTTCACCTTCGCCTTGGCCAACGAGGGATCAATCGAGGTGAGGTAGCGACGGATGACCTGAACCACGTAGGGGGCAACGTAGGCTCCTCCATGGCCGCTCAGCGATTCCATGATGCTGCCAACGATCACCTGGGGGTGATCGGCCGGCGCATATCCGATGAACCAGCCATGATCCTTCCCCGAGGGGTTCTGTGCGGTACCGGTCTTGCCCGCCACATTGAGCTCTCGGCCACCGCTCGCCGCGGCGGTCCCGTGTTCGACCACCTTCACCATCGCCACCCGAAGGCCCAGCAGTTGCTCCGGGGTGAGGCCCAAGGACCGCGGCTTCACTCCGGCCCGCTCCTTCACCAGGTAGGGGGCCCCCATGGTGCCGTTACCGGCGAGCGCGGCGTAGAATCGCATCATGTTCATCAGGGATTGGCTGTTCTCACCCTGCCCGACCGCCAGATTGAGCGTGGCGGCGTTCGACCAGCCGCGGGCACCGTAGCGGCGATTGAAGTACTCGGTGTTCTCAGGGTAGATCGGGCGTTGTTCGCTGCCGAGATCAATGCCGCTGCGGTCGCCGAAGCCGAGCCGGGTGCCGTCCTCCAGCAGGCTCGGCAGGCCCAGGCGGAGGCCGAGCTGGTAGAAGTAGACGTCGCAACTTGCCGCGATGGCCCCGGTCAGATCCAGGGAGCCATGTCCCTGCTTCTTCCAGCAATGGAAGTACCGGTTGCCGTACTGCAATCCTCCCCGGCACGGCTCCGGCATATGGGAATCGAAATTGACGACCCCTTTGCGCAGGGCCATTACCGCCGTGGCGAGCTTGAAGGGGGAGGCCGGCGGGTAGGTGCCGCGGATGGCGCGATTGAGGAGCGGCTTGGCGGGGTCGGTGGTGAGCTCGTTCCAGGCGTTCGACTCGATGCCCCCGATGAACAGGTTGGGATCGAAGGTGGGGGCGGAGTAGAGGACCAGGATCTGGCCGTCGGGTGTCATCGCCACCAGGGCGCCTTTAGTCCCGGGAAGCGCCGCGCTCCACATGCTGTCCACGAATTCCTGCAACCCCAAGTCGATCGTCGTCTTGATCACGTTGCCAGCGATGGGCGCGAGCGAAGGCGAGGAGACCTCTTCCCGCACCATTCGTCCCCGCGCGTCGACCTCGGTGTAGCGCACCCCGTCCACCCCACGGAGCACCGAGTCGTATTGCTGCTCCAGACCGTCGCGCCCGACCAGCGACCCCATGCGTGCGCCGGCATACCGATCTTTGGCCAGTTCGTCCTCGGTTACCTCCGCGACGTAGCCGACCAGGTGCGCCACGGCGGCTTTGGAGCGGTAGATCCGCCGGGGCTCGGTCTGAATGACCAGACCGGGAAGCAGGTAGCGATGCTCCTCCAGCCGGGAGACCGCCTCGAATCTGGCCCCGGAGATGACCAGCGCGGGCTGGTACTTGGCGCTCTCGAACCGCCGGACGATGGTTTCGACCTCGGAGCTGTCCAGGGCAACCACCGACCTGAGCCGGGCCAGGACGGCGCGCATGGAGTCCACCGACGGCGCGAAGAGCTTGACGGTGTACCCCGGCTCGTTATCGGCGATGATCCGCTCGTTGCGGTCGATGATCGCGCCGCGGGGCGCCATGAGCGGCACTTGGCGCAGCCGGTTCTTCTCCGATTGGAGCCGATAGTCCGCGAAGTTGAGCACTTGGGCCCGGAAGAACGCCGCGGTGAGCAGGAAGAACGCCACTCCCAGAATCATCTGGGCCGTCGCCGAGCGATCGCGGATCCGATCGGGAGTGAAGCCGCTCATGTCTCGAGGCGGATCGCGAACCAATCGCGGAAGAGGAGGAGCAGCACGATGCCGGCCGCGGCGGAGCTCAGCGCCTGGAGTGGCGACCAGATCAGCAGCCCGGGCACCAGCTGGCCCGAGGGCGTCCCGCTGGCGAAGAGCATGATCGCGTTGCGAAGCCACAGTCCGCCGGCGAAGAGGCCGGCGTTGACCAGGAGGTTGTCGGGGAAGAACACCGCGCGTCCCCACGCTGCCAGGTAACCGACGACCGTGTGCGCCAGGGCACCCGCGCCGAAGCTCGCCGGCGTGAGGACGTCCGTAACCAGGCCGACCAGGAATCCGGCGACTGCGGCGATCCCCGGCCGCGACCGCACCGCCACCAGCATCAGCGCCAGCAGCAGGAAATCGGGCGCCGCCCGGCCGTCGAAGATTCGCGGGCGCACGTAGAAATGCAGTGCGGCGAGCAGCGCGAATCCGAGATAGAGGCGGAAGCCACCCCGCCGCGCGCTCACTTACCGGGCTCCGGAACCGCCGGCGCCCGCACCACGAGCACGTGGGCCACATGCCCCGGGTTGGCGAGGGGAGTCAGGCGGTAGATCCGCTCCCAGCCCAGCTCCTCACGGCGCACGCCGGCCACCCTCCCGATCGGCAGCCCCTTCGGAAAGGTGCCGCCGAGCCCCGAAGTCAGGACCAACGTGCCGGTCGCGACGGTGTCCCGGTAGGCGACGCCGCGGAATTCCAGGAACGCCTCACTGGCCTCGACGATCTGTGACGGCGCCACGATACCGAGTACCGAGCCGTCCTGGGTCACCGCACTCACCCGGAAGTCGGGATGCGCCCAGGTCATGGCGACAGCGGTTTGCGCGCCGGAGCTCACCACGAGCCCGACCAATCCCTCCGGCGAGATGACCGCGTCGCCGGGACGAACCCCGGTTCCCCGCCCCACACCCAGGAGCAGGGTGCGTCCGTCGGTGGGTGCGGCCTGGTGCAAGACCTCCGCCGGCACCGTGGCGAACTTGGTGCGCGCCCGCAATCCGAGCAGTCCGCGGAGCCGCTCGTTTTCCGCCTCCAGCGTCCCCAGCGCCTGCGCCGCCAGCGCCGCCGAGTCCCGCTCCGCCTGCACCGCCCGGAATCGGGCTCGACCGGTGCGGTCCTCGGCGGCCCGTTCCTGCACCCAGAGCAGCGGGAGCAATGCGGTTTCTCGGAGTCCGTTGGCGAGCGCGAGGGTCCAGCGGCCGGGTAAGGCGATCGCGGCGACCGACAGGAGCAGGCACACCAGCAAGAGGAGGGAATCGCTCCGTGAGGTGCCGCGGCCCGGAGCCCGGATCATGTCACGAGGTGAGAACGCTCCGATACTTCTCGAAGTCGTCGAGGATGCGGCCGGTGCCGCGGACCACGCAGGTGAGTGGGTCCTCGTCGACGTGGATCGGGAGGCCGGTTTCCTGTTGCAGCAGGAGATCGAGTCCGCGAATCAACGCGCCACCGCCGGTCATGATGATGCCCCGGTCCACGATGTCGCTGGCGAGTTCGGGTGGGGTGATCTCGAGGGCGCGACGGACCGCGTCCACGATCTGCTGCACCGGCTCCTGGATCGCCTCCCGGATCTCGCTGGAGTGGACCCGCACGGTCTTGGGAATTCCGGAGACCAGATCCCGCCCCTTCACCTCCATCTCCCGCTCCTCGCCGGTGGGGTAGGCCGATCCGATCTTGATCTTGATCGCTTCGGCGGTCGGCTCACCGACCAGGAGGTTGTAGTTCTTCCGCATGAACTGCACGATGGCCTGGTCGAGTTCGTCGCCGCCGGTGCGGATCGAGGTGTCGCTCACGATGCCGGAGAGCGCGATGACCGCGATCTCCGTCGTCCCGCCGCCGATGTCGATGACCATGTTGCCGGTCGGCGTCTCGACCGGGAGGCCGACGCCGATGGCAGCCGCCATCGGCTCGGCCACCATCAGGACCTGCTTGGCGCCCGCGGTCTCCGCGGAATCGCGCACCGCCCGCCGCTCCACCTCGGTAATTCCCGAAGGCACGCACACGATCACCCGCGGTTTGACCCGGAAGACATGCTTGTCGATGATGGTCTTGAGGAAATAGCGCAGCATCTTCTCGGTGACGTCGAAATCGGCGATGACGCCGTCCTTGAGCGGCCGCACCGCGATGATACCGTCCGGCGTGCGCCCGAGCATCCGCTTCGCTTCGAGTCCGATTCCTTTGATTTTTCCCGTCGAGCGTTCCAGCGCCACCACCGAGGGCTCGTTCAGTACAATTCCCTCGCCCTTTACATAAATGAGAGTATTGGCCGTACCGAGATCGACAGCGATCTCATTCGCGGGCAGCCAACTTCCGAGCTTCCAGGAGGAAAACATGTTCGCAGGGGTGCCTGGGATTGATCTTCGCTAACCTAATGTGGGGCTTAGACTTCTACAAGCGGTCAAAACCGGTCGTCCGGGTGTGAGTGCTCACTCACTTACGGGCTCCGGGGGGGCTTACGCTCCCGTGCTCCCGAACCCGCCGCTCCCCCGGGAGGTGGCGGGCAGGTGACCGACCTCCCGGAAGACTGCCGGCTCCACCCGGGCCACCACCAGTTGGGCGATTCGCATCCCCCGGGTGACCTCGAACGCCTCGGTACCCAGGTTGATCAACGCCACCTTGAGC
>JBGPVQ010000255.1:0-4787 GCA_041491785.1 Gemmatimonadota bacterium
ATTGGGACCGCAGAGCCAGATGGCGTCGATGGCGGGGTCGGCCACCATGTCCCGGATGGATCGGTACGTCTTGCAGACGCCGACGTCGAGGGAGCGGGCATAGGCGGCGGCCTTCTCGGCATTCTTGCGGTTCGGGCTCCAGACGCCGAGCACATCGGCGTCCCGGACGCCGGTCCAGGAGAGCATGTGGAATCGCGCGTTGAAGCCGCTGCCGATGAAACCGACGCCGAGGCGGGTCTTGGGCATTCCGGAATATACGTCCCACCGCGCCGTCCGCACTCGGGTACCGGGTGGCGGAGGCCGCGGTCCTCGGATAGTTTGCGACGGTCCCAGCCGATGTCATTCCCCCGGAGACCCGCCGATGTCCCGCCATTACCGCGCCGCATGCCTGGTCACGTTCCTGGCCGCTCTGCTGACCGCGATTCCGACGCCGGGTACAGCCCAGGCGCCCGTCTATCCCAAGGCCGCAAAGATCGACCACGTCGACATCTACTTCGGGACCAAGGTGGCCGACCCGTATCGGTGGCTGGAGGATGACACCGCCTCGGCGGTCCGGGGCTGGGTTACGGCGGAAAACGCGGTCACCTTCGCATACCTGGACAAGATCCCCTTCCGCGCCCAGCTGCGGGCAAGGCTGGGCATGCTCTACAACTATCCCCGGATTTCCGCGCCGAGCCGAACGGCCTCCTGGTACACCTTCTCGAAGAACGAGGGCCTGCAGAACCAGGCTGTTCTCTATATCCAGAAGGGTCTGGACGGCACGCCCGAGGTCCTGATCGATCCCAACCAGCTCTCGAAGGACGGGACCGTGCGGCTCGGCGCGAACGAGTTGTCCCGGGACGGGAAGTACTTCGCCTACGGGCTCTCGAGCGGCGGCTCGGACTGGCAGGAGTACCGGGTCATGGAAGCCGCCACCCGGCAGCCGCTGGCGGATCGGATCCGCTGGGTCAAGGTGTCGGGACTGAGCTGGTACAAGGACGGGTTCTTCTACAGCCGCTATCCCGCGCCGGCCGACACCACCAAGGCGCTCTCCGGCTCCAACGAGAACCACCGGGTCTACTACCACCGGCTGGGGACCCCGCAGGAGCAGGACGATCTGGTCTTCGAGGACCCAGCCCACCCGAAGCGCTTTCACACCGTCCGGGTGACCGAAGACGACCGCTACCTGGTGCTCGACATCTCCGACCGCTCGGTGGGTGGAAACGACGGCAACGCCGTCTACGTTCGCGATCTGACGTCGGCGGACCGGACCTTCCGGCCGGTGATCACCGGGTTCAGGGATAGCTATAACGTCATCGATGACGTGGACGGCCAGCTCCTGGTCATGACCAACCTGAAGGCGCCGAATTGGCGGGTCGTATCGATCGACCCGATGCATCCCGAAGAAGGTCAGTGGCACGAGGTGCTTCCGGAACGGCAGGAGCCGCTCGATGCCGCCTCGACCGTCGGCGGCAAGCTCTTCGCGACCTACATGAAGGACGTGGCGCATCAGGTGTACGTCTTCGACCTGTCGGGGAGGCTCGAGCGGGAGATCCGGCTGCCTACCCTCGGGCGCATCGGCGGGATCAACGGGTGGCGGGACGATAAAGAGCTGTTCTACACGTTTACCTCATTCACCTACCCCCCCACGGTTTTCAAGTACGACATCGCGAGCGGCAGCTCGACAGTCTACCGGCGCACGGCGGTGCCGTTCGATCCGGACCAATTCGAGACCAAGCAGGTGTTCTATCCCAGCAAGGACGGAACCAAGATCCCGATGTTCCTGGTGCACCGGAAGGGCCTGGCCCTCGACGGTAAGCGCCCCACGATCATATATGGATATGGCGGCTTCAACATCACCTCCGGCCCGGGCTTCAACCCGTTGCTGGTAGCGCTGCTGGAGCAGGACGGTGTGTACGCGCTCGCCAACATCCGCGGCGGCGCCGAGTACGGCGAGCGGTGGCACCGCGCCGGAATGCTGTTCAACAAGCAAAACGTCTTCGACGATTTCGCCGCGGCGGCGGAATGGCTTCAGAAGAACGGCTATACCTCGAAGGATCGCTGCGCGCTGCAGGGCGGCTCCAACGGCGGCCTGCTGGTGGGCGCGGTGATGACCCAACGGCCGGACCTGTGCCACGTGGCCCTGCCGGCGGTGGGGGTGATGGACATGCTGCGCTATCACAAATTCACGATCGGCTGGAACTGGGCGGCGGAGTACGGATCGAGCGACGACTCCACCCAGGTCAAGAACCTGCTCTCCTATTCGCCGCTGCATAATCTGAGGCCCGGGGTGAGCTACCCCGCCACCCTGGTGACCACCGCCGACCACGACGACCGCGTGGTGCCGGCGCATTCGTTCAAGTTCGCGGCGACGCTCCAGGAGGACCACCGCGGGCCGAATCCAGTGCTGATCCGGATCGAGACCCGCTCGGGGCACGGCGCGGTCAGCACGTCCAAGCGGCTGGACGAGACGGCGGATCTCTACAGCTTCATGCTCTACAACATGGGGGTGACGCCGAATTATCGGCCGGTACCGTGACCGCCGGCGAGCCGCTCAGTCGCCCGTGGTGCGGTCCGATCGAACGTAGTCCTCCGACAGCACCTGGTCGAGGGTCTCCACCAGCCGGTCCGCGTCGGCCGGTTCAAAGCAGAGTGGCGGCTTGATCTTGAGGACGTTGTGGTCGGGGCCGTCGGTGCTGACCAGGACTCCCCGGTCTCGCATCCGGTTGGCGACGTATGTGGCCTCCGCGTCGGCCGGCTCCCTCGTGTCCCGGTCACGAACCAGCTCGAGGCCGACGAACAGCCCGAGCCCCCGGGCGTCCCCTGCGATCGGGTGCCGCGTTACCAGGCCGCCGAGTTCCTGGAGCAGGGACTCCCCCACGCGTGCCGCGTGCGTCTGCAGGCCCTCCTCGGCGATCACGTCAAGCACGGCGAGCCCCGCAGCACAGGCCACGGGATTCCCGCCAAACGTGCTGAAGTACTCCATGCCGTTCGCGAAGGCATTGGCGATGTCGGGGGTGGTCACCACAGCGCCGAGCGGGTGGCCGTTGCCGATCGGCTTGCCCATCGTCACGATGTCCGGCACGACGCCCTGAGTCTCGAAGGCCCAGAACTTGGTCCCGACTCGCCCGAACCCCACCTGGACTTCGTCCGCAATGCAGACTCCGCCCACAGCGCGTATTCGCCGATACGCCTCAGTCAGAAACCCGTCGGGCAGCACGATCTGCCCGCCGCAGGAGAGCACCGACTCGGCAAGGAACGCCCCGGCCGGTTCGCCGTTGGCGCCGAGTGCGTCCATCGCGTCGGCCACGAAGGCGGCGTATCGCTGGCCGGGGTCGGCGTCCTCCCGCCGAAATCGGCCGCGATAGAGGTCTGGCAGGGGGATCTTCCGGACCCACGGCGGAGGCCCCGAACCACCGGGGCCGTCGTGCTTGTAGGGGCTCACATCCACCAGGGTCGTCGTGTTCCCGTGGTAGCCCGCGTCGATCACCACGATGCCGCGCCGGCCGGTCGCCGCTCGGGCCAGCCGGATGGCCAGCTCGTTCGCCTCGCTCCCCGAGTTGACGAAGTAACACACCGAAAGCGGCGCGGGCAGCGTCGCTGTCAGCCGCTCGGCATACTCGACGAGACGTTCGTGGAGGTAGCGGGTGTTGGTGTTGAGCACGGCCATCTGCTCCCGTACGGCGCGCACCACGCGGGGATGGGAATGACCGACATGGGCGACGTTGTTGACGGCGTCGAGGTAGCGGAGCCCGTCCTCGTCGTAGAGAAACTGCTTCCAGCCCCGCACGATCGTGAGCGGACGCCGGTACGAAACGCTGAGGGACGGGCCGACGTGGCCGCGCCGACTTGCGAGGATGTCCCGCCCGCTTCGGTGCGGGCGGGCGAGGAGATGTTCGGGAAGCCGCGCGATCAGATTCGGGTCGGGCGAGAGACTCTTCCAGGCCGCCCGCCGGTCGGAGCGGGCCACACCGGGAAACTCGCCGTCGCGGTCGAGCAAGTCGGTGATGAGCTGGAGGTGGAGGTGCGGCGGCCAACCCCCGTTTACGTCGAGATCGCCGACGGTAGCGATTGACTGGCCGCGTTCGACCCGCGCGCCCGGCCTGAGGGTGCCGAGCACCTCGCGGCCAAGATGCCCATATAAGGAGTAGAAGACCGGGCCGTCCGCGGGTTCGTGGCGGAGGATCATCGTCGGGCCGTAGTCCAGGTCCATCCCGTTGTCGCGTACGCTCTCCACCACGCCGGCGAGCGGGGCGAGAATCTGGGTTCCCGGTTCGACGAAGAGATCCAGCCCGATGTGAATGGTCCGCGGCACATCGCGGTCGTTGCCGTCCGCCTGGAATCGGGGACCGGCGTACAGAATGCGCGCCTCGTCATAGCGGCCGACCCCGATCTTCGCACCGGCGTCCCTGATCCGCTCGAACACCTTGCGAGTGAAGGCCGACAGGTCGTCAGGTTCGACCGGAGTCTCCACCAGCGGGCTCCCGAGCGACAGGTCGAGCGCCGTGATGGGACCACCAGCTCCGAGGAGCGGGCCGATGACGTCTTGGTGGGCCCGGAGCCAGCTGGTGACCAGCGGCGCGTTGGGACAGGGCTCGAGCCCGGCGGCGGCGCGAAACTCGTAATGCGCCATACGAGGATGCGCTGTCTCGAGCCGCTCGAGCGTAGCCCAGGCCTCGGGTTCGCTGATGGTGAGATAGGACTCGTCCGGGAAACTCGCCCGCTGCAGCGCGGAGTTCACCACTGAGACCGAGAGCCGGGTGCAGATGAGCGGGAAGAGGGCTACCAGCTCCGCCTCGGTGAGAGGG
>JBGPVQ010000256.1:0-4747 GCA_041491785.1 Gemmatimonadota bacterium
AAACGGTTCTGACGCAGCAGCGCCCGGCCCAGCTTGATATGGGCGATCCCGGTGTTCAGGTGGTCGGCCGGCAGGACCTCGGCGTACAGTCTGAGCACCTCACGGTAGAGCTGCTCGGCGCGGGGGTACTGTTTGCGTTCGACGAACACGCTGGCGAGGTTCGAGAGCGCGATGCCGTTGAGATAGTGCTTCTCGCCGTAGGCCGTCTTGTAGATGTCCACCATGCGACGGAAGTAGCCCTCGGCGGCGTCCAGGTTCCCTTGCGCGACGGCGGTGTTGCCCAGCTCGTTGACGGTCGAGGCCACGGTGGGGTGCATCGGTCCGAACACCCGCTCTCGAATGACGAGGGCCTTCCCCAGCACCGCTATGGCCTCGCCGAATTTCTTCTCGAACACCAGCGCCCGGCCGAGCTGCGTCAGGCCGTCGGCGGTCTGGGAGCGATTGTCGCCGTAGAAGGACTCCAGGATACTCAACGCCTGACGGTCATAGCGCTCGGCCAGGTCATAATGTCCCCGATCGAACTGGGATGCGCCGAGATTGATCAGCACATCGGCCACCCGCGGATGGCGTTCGCCATAGAGCTGACGGTTCATGGCCAGAACCCGCTGATTGATGGAGTCCGAGGTCTCGTAGTGACCGGCGTAGAAATGATCGTCCGCCAGCTGGCCCAGGGCAGAGGCCAGCTCGTGGGTCGGCGTCCCCTCCGGTGCGGAGTAGAGCCGCACCGCCTCCTGGCTCATCTGGATGGCCTGGTCGTAGTCGCCGCGCTCCTGGAGCACGAGGCCTAGTCCGAGAGTGGCCTGCGCCACCGCCGGATGCCCTGGCGGCAGCCGGCGCTTGCTGTTGTCGAGCGCCTCGCGCATTAATCGCTCGGCCTCCTCGAACTTGGCCTGGCTCACCCGCAGCTCCCCAAGCGCGACGAGATTTCCGGTCACCTCGGGGCTGCCGGCGCTGAAGAGCGCCCGCCGCCGGTCGAGTGCGGTGCGGAGCAGCGTGTCGGCCCGAGCGAGGTTGCCGAGCTTTTCGTAGATGCTGCCGAGGGTCTCGTACAGCTCGGCCTGGACCGCGGGCTCACCGTCGAGGCTCTTGGCCTCCTGCAATCCACGATCGATCAGGGTCACCACGTGGAGGCTGTCGGCGGGCCCGACCTCCTTGTCGCCGCCTTCGAACAGACTCATCGTGAAACGCTGAATGTTCTGGGTCCGGGCCGCCTCGGCCAGGGCCGAGTTGCGGGCCCGGGTCAGTCGTACCGTGTAGAACACCACCAGGCCGACGATTGCCGCGAAGACCAACCCGGCCGCGGAGACCGGCGCCTGGTTCCGCCGGACGAATTTGCCGACGCGATAGCGCAGGGTGTCCGGCAGGGCTTCGAGGGGCTCACCGACCAGGTAGTGATCGATGTCGCGGATGAGCGCTTCGACCGTCCGGTACCGCCGCTGGGGATCCTTGTGCATGGCCGTCAGGCACAGCACGTCGAGATCGGCCCAGGATGTCTTGCCGACCGACCGGGCCAGCTCGCCGGCATCGGGGCTCCAGGCGGCCACCGAGGGCTTTTCCGGCGCCTGCTCCGCGACCACCGTCTCGGCCTCGGCCGGCGTCCGGTGCGACAGGTCGTACGGCAGGCGGCCGGCCAGCAGCTCGTAGAGGATGACGCCGAGCGAGTAGATGTCGGTATGGGTGCCGACCTGGCCGGCGCGGAACTGCTCCGGCGCTGCGTACGCCGGCGTCAGGAGCCGCAATCCGGTCTGGGTCTGATCCACCGGTATGTCGAGGCTTTCGAGCTGTTTCGCGATGCCGAAATCGAGCAGCTTGATGGTTCCGTCGGCCTTGACGAGGATGTTGGAGGGCTTGAGGTCGCGGTGGATGACGGCGTGGCGATGGGCGTGCTGGACCGCCTCACAGACCGAGCGAAACAGCCGGAGGCGCCCTGGAATGGAGCTCGCGCGGCGCCGGCAATACTCGGTGAGCGGCACGCCGTCGACGTACTCCATGACAAACCACGGCGTACCGTCGGGAAGGATGTCAGCGTCGTAGAGCTGGGCGATCGAGGGATGGTTGAGCTGCGCGAGGGTTCGCTGCTCGCTGGCAAAACGATCCCGGCGGGCCGGTGACAGCCAGGCGTCGCGCAGGATCTTGATCGCGGCCACGCTGCCCAGATCGTCGCGCCGGGCGAGATATACCACCCCCATGCCGCCCTCGCCGAGCACCTGGGTGATCCGGTAGGGCCCGAAGTGCTCCGGGGGGATCGAGGGCGCGGAGGTCCCTTCGAGCACTCCCCGCGCGACGTGCGCTACGTCGCGATCCAGCAGCGATCCTCCCCGGGCGTCCTCCGCCAGCAATGCCAGCACTTCCTCCACCAGCCCCGCGTCGGCTCCGCATTCGGCATCCAGAAACGTCCGTCGCTCGGGCGCCTCGAGGTCGGCCGCGCGGTGGAAAAGCGCCTGGATGCGTTCCCAGCGCGCCGGGCCCATCATGACGCGCGAAGCTCCCGGGAAAGCCAGGCCTTGGCCGCTCGCCAATCGCGGAGAATCGTGGCTTCCGACACGCCCAGCAGCTCGGCGGTTTCCGCGACGTCGAGCCCCCCGAAAAACCGGCTCTCCACCATGGACGCCTGACGGGGGTTGACCCGGGCGAGCTCCTCCAGGGCCGCATCAAGGGTGAGCAGGTCGTCGGAGTCACTCGGTCGCTTTTCCAGCGCGTCGTCGAAGGTGACCAGGGCGGCTCCTCCTCCGCGTTTGCCGGCATTTCTTCGGCGCGCGGCCTCGATCAACACTTGGCGCATGGCACGAGCCGCGATGCGCTTGAAGTGCAGGCGGGAGGTCAACGCGAAGGGCGGTGAGCTGGCCAGCTTGAGCCAGGCTTCGTTGACCAGGGCGGTGGGGCTCAGTGAAACGCCCGGCTCATCGCGCCGGACGCTCCCGGCCAGGCGGCGCAGCTCCTCATAAGTCACGCTGAACAGGTGATCGAGGGTTCGGCGGTCCGCCACGATCGCGCCCAGCTCCCCGATCTCCAGCCCATGGGTCTTCGGGGTGCTTCGAGGCGCCATGACGGTATTCCGTGCGGGTCCGCGCAATGCGGGTGAACGTGCCCCTCTTCACCGAGGCGGCCCTGGGGACGGCCTTGGGATCATACGCCCGATCCCGGAGACCGCAAGGCTCCGGTCGGGAGAGGCGCCACGATCGCTTCCAACTCGAGGCGAGGACCCTGACATGACCCGCGAGGGCAACCCCTTTGCGATCCTCGACAAGCAGAGCGTCATCGGAACCCTCCGGGATACCGGGTCGCACGATCCGGACGTGCTCGATGCCCGGAAGGCGGCGCTGATCGCGAGGGTCAAGCTTCCGAAGTTGGCGGGGGTCCTCGTGATCCTGGTGGGCGGAGTGGTCTCGCGCACCGTGGTGGGCGCGTTCGTCGGGGTTCCGATGGTGCTCGCGGGAGGGTGGCTATGGCGCCGCGCGGCGAGGAACGCAGCCACCATCGAGGCCGGCTTCATCGAGTATGTCAACTTCCCCGGCTGGTGAGCGCCGCGCACGGAATGACGGTTTTCCCCGCCCGCCGGTGCACTGCGGGCCGACCCCCAGTCACCGAATGAGGTGCCAATGCGAGCGTCGAGGATTCCGTTGAGCCTGGTTCTCCTTGCCGCGGCCGGCTGCTGGCGTCTCGCACCACGCCGCTGGGCGGTACTGGCACCTTGGCACCGGGCGCCGCGGTCTGGCCGTCTCCGGCGAGCATTGCCACGCTGGCGGGCGGACCTGGTTACTGGTTGCCCGAGGAGGGGGGCGGGGAGAGGGGGTTTCCTCCTCCACACGCGGCGAGGAGGGCGAGGGACAACCAGAGGAGGTGGCGGCGCATGGGAGCCCCGGTGCGAGGGTGGCGTCCCAGTGCGCGCAAGAGCGGGGGAGAGTGGCTCAGGGCGGCCCGCCCCCGCGAGGTAGGCGGGCCGATCCGTTCCCCGCGCTCAGCGGGGCTTCTTCTGCAGCCGCCTGGTTACCGCATCCATCAGCTCCTTCGTGGACTTGAGCGTCGCCGCCATGCTGGGGCGTGCGGTGAGGTCTTTGAATGTCACCACGTAATCCCGCACTTCCCTGACTTGCCGGCTGGGCAGGATTTCCAGCTGGGTCAGCGTGCCATCGTAGCTCCACGCAGTACCGACCTGTTTGCCATACGAGTTGCGCCGGATCACCGAGAACGACGCATCCCGGCTCTGGCCCGGCTGCAGGACAAACTGCGGGTCGGCCGCGCGGGCGCTGACGGCGCCGATGCCCTGGAAGCCGATTTCGGCATAACGAATGCCCAGGTTGTCGATGGCGACGCTGGTGCCGCTCTTGTACCCCAGGATGATCGGCCCGGACGAGATGTTGCTGATGCGGAACACCAGGCTAACGATATGGTGCCGCCCGCTCGCCGCCGGCGTCATCGACCGCACCTCGGTGATGAACGGCCCGGCGTTGTAGCAGCGGGTGTTTCCGGCGCAGAGGTCGGGCGACTCGGCAGGAGCAGGAGCAGGAGCAGGAGCAGGAGCAGGAGCAGGAGCAGGAGCAGGAGCAGGAGCAGGAGCAGGAGCAGGAGCAGGGGTGGCTGCCGGGATGTCCGCCGGAGGGGGAGACGGTGCGGCGGCCGCTATGGCAACGGTTGGCACCCAACCATCCTTGAAGCCGCGGAACTGCAGGGCGTGCTCCCGGCCGAGCCGAAACTGATTGGCGGCGACGGGGTCGATTTCCCGGATTGCAAACTCCATGACCCAACT
>JBGPVQ010000257.1:0-4745 GCA_041491785.1 Gemmatimonadota bacterium
CAGCTCGGGGCGCTGGATATAGCCGAACATGGACCCGTGAAACTGGTTGGTGCCCGACTTGGTGATGCCGTTCACCAGACCACCGGAGAAGCTGCCCTGGCGGATGTCGAACGGGGCCACCAGAATCTGAAACTCCTGCAGGGCCTCGACCGAGATTGGCTTGGCTCCCGCGCTGCCGCCGGGGGTGCCGCTGGACGACAGTCCGAAGATGTCGTTGTTCACGCCGCCGTCGATCAGGATGGTGTTGAACCGGTTGTTCTGTCCCGCGACCGACGACCCGCTGATCACCTGGGGGCTGGTGCGCAGCAAGTCGGTGAAGTTCCTGCCCAGGAGCGGGAAGCGCTGGATGGCGGTGTCGGTGACCGTCTGGGCCGGGCCGGTCCGGCCGCTATTGATGAGGGGATTGGTCGCCGCGACGACGACCAGTTCCTGGAGCGTCACCACCTGTTGCTTCATTTCGAAGTCCTGGGTATAACGCTGCCCCAGCGCGAGCATGATGCCGCTCTTGCTCGCCGCCTGAAAACCGATGGCCCGCACCTCGATCGTGTAAGGCCCGCCCGGCGTGGCGTTCTCGATGTTATACCGCCCCGCGGAGTTCGTCGTGGTCTGTTGCCGCGAGCCGGTGGTCGTGTTGGTCAGGACGACGATGGCGTGTTCGACCGTCCCCCGGGTCTCCGAGGTGATCCTCCCGGCGACCGCGGCGCTGGTGACGCCCTGGGCGGCAAGCGCCTGTGCTCCGCCGAACAGGAGCGCCACGGCGGCCGCTCCGAATCGAATTGCCCGTCCGATTGGCTGCATGGAACGAACTCCCGGATCGTGTTTGGTTGCTGCGGTCAGTCCGGCGCCTCGAGGGGGTGACGCCGGCGCGTTTCGAACATCTGGAGGTGTCCCGGGCCTCCGGCGCGCCGCCGGTTCCCGAGGAGCCCAAACTTACCTCTTGGGACACCCAAATCAAGCACTTGGGGCCGATCGTTACCCCGGATTGACGAACCCGCCGGGCCGGATTTTACCGGCCAGCCGGGCGAGGTAGAACACCGGAATCCCGATCAGGATGATGCCGAACGTGATCCCGGTATTTACCGGGTCGGTGAGCAGGGCGTTGGCGATCATCCCGACCGAAGCGAGGAGGAAGACCACCGGCACAATCGGGTAGCCCCACGCCCGATACGACCGCTCCATCTCCGGAGCCCGCCGGCGCATGACGAACACCGCCAGCACCGCCAGCACGTAGAACGGCCAGATGCCGAGCACGAACTTGTTGGCCAGCTGCTGGAAGTCGTTGAACAGCACGTACACCACCCCCAGCCCGGTGGCCAGGAAGATCGCCGTGGAAGGGCTCCGGTACCGGGGCGAGACCCGCGCAATCCCCTTGAAGAAGAGTCCCCGGTCCGCCATGCCGAAGAAAATCCGCGGGCTGCTCATCATCGTTGCGTTGGTGCTGCTGAACGTCGAAATCATCACCACCGCCGACACCAGCCCGGCCCCCGCCCGGCCCAGGAACGGAATCCGCTCCACCGCCGTGGAGGCGATGAGCTTGGCCGCCGCCATCTCGGGAAGCGGGACCAGGTACATGTACGCCAGGTTGACCAGCAGGTAGATGGCCACGATGGCCAGGGTGCCGAGGATCAGCGCCCGGGGGAGGTTCCGCGCGGGATCCTTCACCTCGCCGCTCATGAAGGAAAGATCGGCCCACCCGTCGTACGCCCACATCACCGACACCATCGCCGTCGCCAGGGCGGAGAGCCCGAGCCCCCCGGCCCAGAGGGGGGAAAAGTTGCTGAACGATCCCGAGGGCGAGGTGAAGGCAAACAGCACCAGAAACAGGAGCGCGCCGTACTTCACCAGCGTGGCCAGGTTGGTCACCGCCGCGGCTCGCTGCACCCCCAGATAGTTCAGCACCCCGACCGCGAAGATGAGGAGGGCCGCGACCCAGTGAACCTGGGTCGCGCTCAGCTTGATGAAATAGCTCAGGTATTCGGCGAAGATGGTTGAGATCGCCCCCAGCGCCGAGGCGCGTATCACGGCCAGCTGAGACCACCCGAAGAGGAAGGCCGGCATTGGGCCGAATCCTTCCTCCAAGTAGGCGAAGATGCCTCCGCTCCTGGGAAACAAGGCGGCCAGCTCCGCCAGGGTGAGCGCGCCGAACAGCGCCAGCACGCCTCCCAGCACCCAGGCCACCAGCACCAGCCCGGGGGCGCCAAGCAGGCCGGCCACGTTGGCGGGAACCCGGAAGATGCCGCTCCCGATCGTAATCCCGATCAGGACCATGATTGCGGGGAAGAGACCGATGGTACGGGGAAGCCGCTCGCCCCAGGAGTCGCGTGATGCGGAATCGGTCATCGCGGTGCGCCTGGGGGCCGGGGAGTCGGGGGCCAGCGGTCGCCAGAAGGTTATATTGCTCGCCCGGTGCATGGCTAGCCATCCCGGCCCTCTGGTTCTCCAGTTCCCTAGCGTCCTGGCTCTCTGGCCCGATGTCCTTGATTCGCGATCTCGTTGCCCTGACCAAGCCGCGCGTCGTCTCGCTCCTCCTGCTGACGACCGTGGCACCGATGTTCATCACCGATCGGGGGCTGCCGCCCCTCGGCCTGATCGGTTGGGTGGTGCTGGCCGGGTATCTCATGGCGGGCGGAGCGAACGCGATCAACATGTGGTTCGACCGGGACATCGACTTGGAGATGTCCCGCACCAAGCTGAGGCCGGTGCCGTCGGGCCGGCTGCCTGCCGGAGCGGCCCTGCTGTTCGGGGGCAGCCTCGGCGCGGTGGCGTTCGCCCTCTTCTGGCGCCTCGTCAATCCGCTGGCGGCCGGGCTCGCCTTGAGCGGGCTGCTCTTCTACGTCTTGGTGTACACGATGTGGCTCAAGCGGGCCAGCCCGCAGAACATCGTGATTGGCGGGGCCGCCGGCGCCTTTCCCCCGCTGGTGGGCTGGGCGGCGATGACCGGCTCGCTCGACCTGGCGGCGCTGTATCTCTTCGCGATCGTGTTCTACTGGACCCCGCCGCATTTCTGGGCGCTGGCCCTGATTAAGGAGCGGGAGTACGCCAAGGCCGGCGTGCCGATGATGCCGGTGGTGAGGGGCGCCCACGAAACCAAGGTCCAGATGCTGGTCTACACCCTGATGCTGCTGCCGCTCACTCTGCTCCCGACTCTCGCCGGAACTCAGGGCGCGTTCTACGCGGCGGCGGCGCTGCTGCTGGGCGGCCGGTTGCTCTGGTATTGCCTCCGGCTGCTGCGGGAACCCGCGGTGACCCCGATGGCGTGGCGCATGTACAAGTATTCGCTGCTCTACCTCGCCCTGCTCTTCTGCGCCATGGGAGTCGACAAACACCTCCCCTTCGGGCATCGGGCAGCGGCCCCGGAAATCGTGATCCTGGATCAACCGGATGGACGCTAGGAGGTAGCGAGGATCAACTCCCGCTGGATCTCCGCCGGCGTCACCACCGGCCCCGACTCGCTCCAGAACACGTTTACTTCGCTGCGAACCCCGAACTCGTTCGGCAGGTAGATCCCCGGCTCGACCGAAAAGCCACACCCGGGGACGATGGTCCGGTCATCCCGGGACTCGTAGTCGTCCATGTGCGGGCCGGAGCCGTGGAGATCGTGGTCGATCGAGTGGCCGGTCCGGTGCACGAAGTACTCTCCGAAGCCCGCCTTTTCGATCACGTCCCGGGCGGCGCGGTCCACCTGGTAGCCCGCGATGAGCCGGCCGCTGGCCCCGGCGCTGCGCACCACCTCGAGGGCGGCATCCCGCCCGTCGCGCACCGCGGCCCACACCGACTGCACCCGGTCAGCCGGCCGGGAACCGCTCCATCCCATCCATGTTTGATCCGCCGAAATTGCCCCGGGATATCGCCCGAAGAGGTCCAGCAACACGACTTGATCGCGGGCCAGGGTCAGGTCCTTCCCCGCCACCGGCTCGTAGTGAGGATTGCCCGAGTTGACGCCGAAGCCGACGATCGGCCCATGATCGGGGACCAGCCCCGCCTGCTCCATCGCCGCGACGACCCGCTTCAGGAGCCCCGATTCGGTGAGCCCCTTCCCGCCCTGCGTCACCGCGAACCCGAGGGCCTCCCGGGCGATGCCCGCCAGCACCTCGGCCGCCTTGATGTGCTGCGCCGCTTCCTCCGGGGTCCACCGCGCGGCGAACTGGGTCACCAGCGGCGCACTGGAGACCACCTTGCCGCCCAGCGACTCGATCAGCTGCACCACGCCGTGCGGCACCCGGTCGAGGTAGGGCACTGCGTCCTTCGGTGACACCTCCATCGCGACCGTCTTTCCCGCCACCACGCCCTTGAGCGCCGCGTGCAGCTCCTCCCACCGCGCATAGGGAACGATTCGGCCGGGAAAGCCCTCCAGCGGCTGGAGCTCGATCTTGTGTGCTACCGCGACCGGCTGGGCATCGGGCTCGAGGTACACGAAGAGCCGTCGGGAACCGAGGCCACCGAACCCGAGAAACCGGTTGGCCACCGGGTTGTGACCCTGGAAATCGAACAGGAGCCAGCCGTCGGCTCGGCAGCTGGCCAGACTTTCCCGTAACGCCTGGTGATCGTTCGCGGTGAACGCCTTCATTCGTATCCTCCCGCCTCGGCGGCGCGCCACAGGCACTGATCGTCGCCGCGAGCGCGGCATTTCTCGTGGACCATGGCGCCTTCGAAGCCGCTCGACACCCGCAGCAACTCGGCGATCACGGCGCTGTAAAAGTAGCAACCGGCGCCGGGGAAGCCGGCGAGGGTGGCCAGCGATTCCG
>JBGPVQ010000258.1:0-4726 GCA_041491785.1 Gemmatimonadota bacterium
GAAACGGATCGCGCCGACGCGGCGCAGTGGACCGCGCTCGAGCAAACGATCGAGCGGGCGCTGGCGACCCGGCCGCCGCGGCTCAGGCGCCAGATCGCGCTGTTCGTTCGGCTCCTCGATATTTCGGCGCGGCTCCGCCACGGCCATGGCCTGGCGGCGCTCGACGGCGTCCGACGAACCGCGCTCCTCGAGCGATTCGCCGCCTCGCGGCTGCTCCTGTTCCGCCGGGGGGTGTGGGGGCTTCGTACCCTGGTGATGCTCGGGTGGTACACCCAGCCCGCCGTCGTCCTCGCCCTCGGCTATCGGGCCAGCGCCGCGGGATGGGAGGCGCGGCCATGAAGGTGGAACGCTGCGCGGTGGCGGTGGTCGGCTCCGGCGCGGGAGGCGGGACCGTGGCCCAGGCACTGGCGCCGCTGGTGTCCCAAGGGAAGCGAGTGCTGGTTCTGGAACGCGGCCCGCGGTTCCGCGACGAAGACTTCACCGGCCTGGAGCTCGACATGGCCGGCGCGCTCTACGCCGAAGAAGGCGGATTCCTCACCGCCGACGGGACGATGACCCTCGCGTTCGCGCAGGGGTACGGCGGATCGACCATCGTCTATACCGGCACTTCGCTTGTCGCGCCGGAGCGGATCATTCGCGGATGGAGTGTGCCGGGGCTTACCCATGGCGACGTAGACCGGCGGTCCCGGAAATACATCGCGGAAAACAACGTGCACCTGATGGAGCGCGAGCGGCTCAACGAGAACAACCGGCTTTTCGTGGAGGGTGCCGCCCAAGCCGGATTCCGCGCCGAGCAGTTTCCGCTCAACCTCCGCGGCTGCCGCGGATCGAGTCTCTGCAATCTGGGCTGCCCCAACGCCGCCAAGCAGGGAACCAATCGGGTGCAGCTTCCCAACGCGGAGCGGCTGGGCGTGGAGGTGGTGACCCGCGCGGAGGTGCTCCGGGTCGGGGAACGCCGGCTCGAGGTGCTGGTGTCTCCCCGACCAGCGGACGGAAAGGGCGAGGAGCCCGAGTGGGAGCCGGGCCACTACACGATCGAAGCCGAGACGATCGTGCTCGCCGGCGGTGCCCTCGGCACCACGCCGCTGCTGCTCCGGAGCGGGCTCCCGGACCTGCCCTCCCGAATCGGCGCCGGATTCACCTGTCATCCGGCGCACATTCTGGTGGGTGAGCATTCGCGGCCGATCACCAACGACGTCGGTCATCCGAAGAGTTATTTCGTCGATCGGGCGATACAGGACGGATACGTTCTCGAAACCTGCATGTACTTCCCCTTCATCACCGCGAAGAATCTGACCGGCTTCGGTCCATCCCACAGCAGTCTCATGCGGGCATTTCCCCGGCTCCAGATGATCCTGGTGCTCGCGTGCGACAAGGCGATCCCCGAAAACCGCATTACGGTGGACCGCAGGGGCAAGCCGGTGGTGCATTACCGGTTCACCGACGGCGTCATCGAGTCGATGGTCCGGGCGACCCGCGCCTCGGCGCGGATCTTCTTCGCCGCGGGGGCGATCCGGGTCCACGCCCCCTCCGCGGAGCCGCCGATCCTCCACGCGGGAGAGTCGGGCCAAATCGATACCCGGATCGACGCTCGGCATTTTCGGACCGGTACCATCTCGATCACGGCGGCGCATCTGATGGGCGGATGCGGCATGGGCCGGAGCGCGGCGGATTCGGTGACCGATGCGTGGGGACGGCTGCACGGCCGACCCTGGCTCCGAGTAGCCGACGCCAGCCTCTTTCCCGACGCACTCGAAATCAACCCCTATCTCACCATCATGGCGCTGGCCGATCGCGTCGCCGAGGGGGTGCGGGAGGACTTGGCGGGATGATTCTGACCGGTGGGGAGATCGTGGTGCGCGCCTTGGAGGCCGAAGGAATCGAGTACGCCTTCGGCATTCCGGGAACCCACAACATCGAGCTCTATGACGCGCTCGGGGAGGCCGAGCGGATCCGCCCGATCCTGGTGACCGACGAGCAGAGCGCCGGCTTCATGGCCGACGCCTATTGGCGCGCGTCCGGAAAGCTGGCGTGCGTTAACCTCGTCCCCGGCGCGGGCCTCACCCACGCGCTCTCCGGGATCGCCGAGGCGTACATGGACGGCGTCCCGATGCTGGTGCTCGGCTGCGGGATCCGGCTCGAATCCCCCCGCGCCTATCAGCTGCACGACATCGACCAGCTCGCCATCGTGGCACCGGTGACCAAGGGAAGGTTCCGCCCGGCCTCAGGGGCGGAGCTCTACCCGATGATCCGTCAGGCGTGCGCCCTGGCCCGGCGAGGGACCCCGGGGCCGGTGATGGTCGAGGTGTCGGTGGACCTCTACCTCAAGCGCCACGCCGTCGATCCCGATTCGTGGGGGCCGGCCCCCGTGCAGGATCCGCCGACTCCCGACCCCGCCAGGGTCCACCGCGCCGCCGAGCTGCTCTCGGCGCCGGGCGCCAAGCCGCTGGTGTACGTGGGGCTCGGCGCGCAGGGGGCGCAGGCCGAGCTCATCGCGGTGGCCGAACGGCTCGGCGCGCCGGTCGCCACCACGATTCAGGGAAAGGGCGTCTTCCCCGAATCGCATCCGCTCTTCCTGTGGAACGGATTCGGAAACGCGGCGCCGCCGTTCGCGCGGGACATCGCGGCGGAGCGTACGGTGACCCTTGCCGTAGGGTGCCGGTTCAGCGAAGTCGGCACCGGGGGATACGGCCTGACACCGCCCGGGCCGCTCATCCATGTGGACATCAACCCCGAGGTGCCGGGCCGGAACTTTCCCGCGGAGGTGGCGATCGTCTCCGATGCTCGGTCGTTTCTTGCCGCGCTGCTCACCGACCTGACCCAGGTGTCCGGCCAGTCAGCCGCCCCTCCGTCGGGTGGTTCTCTCCCCGAGCGGATCCGCTCCGGTCACGCGGGAGTACGGCGGGACCGGCTCGAACGAAAGAGCCGGGAGCGGGTGACCCCGATCGTCCTGCTCGACGCGCTGCAGCGGGAGTTCGGGCCCGAGACGATCTTCGTCACCGACAGCGGCAACGGGACGTTTCTGGCGATGGAGGGCCTTCGTCTCGACCGACCGGGGCGCTTCCTCGCCCCGGTGGACTATTCCTGCATGGGCTATGCGGTGCCTGGAGCGATCGGCGCCGGGCTGGGGCGGCCCGGTACCCCGGTGGTGGCGCTGGCTGGAGACGGCGCGTTCCTGATGACGGGCCTCGAGCTGCTGACCGCGGCAAACCAGGGCGTGCCGGTCGCGGTCTTCGTACTGCGGGACGCCGAGCTGGCGCAGATCGCCCAGTTCCAGATGACCGCCTTCAATCGCCGGGTGGCGAGCCTGCTGCCGGACTACCACGTCGGGAGCATCGCGGAGGCCGTCGGGGTCGAATGGCTGTCCCTCGACCGCGACGAGCAGGTGGAGGAGGTCGTGCGTGCGGCGGTCGCGACGGTCGCGGCGGGTCGGCCCGTGCTGGTCGACACCGCCATCGACTACAGCGATAAAACCCACTTCACGCGCGGCGTCGTGAAGACCAGCCTTGGGCGACTGCCCTGGCGCGACCGGCTCAGGTTCGTGGCCCGCGCGCTCTCCCGGAAGCTGCGCGGCTAACCGCGAAACATCCCGACCGCTTCGGTGCTCTTGACCGCGGCGCCAGCCAGGTGCTGTGCCGAGGCGGTGATCTCCTCGGTCGAGGCGTTGAGCTCCTCGGTCGAGGCGGCGATCTGCTCCGCGGCCGCGGCGAACTCCTCGGTACCGGTGGCAAGCTCCCGCGTCCGCCCGGCGATCCCGTCGATGAGGGCGCGGACCTCGTTCGAGGCCTTGGAGACCTCGCGGGTCCAGGAATCCACCGCGTCAGCCTCGGCGGAGACCAGGCGCAACCCCTCGACCGCCTCCCGCGCGGCGTCGCGAGCCACGAGACCGCTGCGACCAAGGCGGAGGAGGCGCTCGCGCGCGGTGGTCACGCGGCTGGCGATGGCGTGTACCGTATCGCTGGTAGCGCCGGCCGCGAGAGCAGCCTGCCCCGCCAGTTTGCGGACCTCATCGGCCACCGTGGCAAAGCCGTGACCCTCGCTTCCCGCCCGGGCCGCCTCGATCGAGGCGTTGAGGGCGAGGATCCGGGTCTGCTTGGCCACGGTCCGGGCCTGATCCACGAAGCGTTCCAGCTCACCAGACGCCTCCTCCAGGGCCTCTGCTTCCTGGGTGCCGAGCTCCACTTCCTCCGCCAAGCGCTCGAGCGCCTCGACGCTCGCTCCCAGCCGCTCGCGGTGCCCGCGGGCCAGCGCGGCGAGGGCGGCGTTCCGCTCCACGGCCTGCAGGGCGCCGGTGGCCACCGCCTCGGCGATGGCGAGGATCCGCGAGGCGTCGTCCGCCACTTCCCGCACCAGTGACGCCTGCGCGATGGCGCGATCGGTGAGCTCCGCCGTAGTCCCCGCCACCTCCTCGGTCGAGGAAACCATCTGCTGGGTGGCGGAGGAAATCTCCTCCGCCAGCGCCGCGGCGTCGGTGGCCGCCGCCCGAATCGAGCCGACCAGCCGGTTGAGCTCCCGCACCATACGGTCCAGCCCCTCGGTTACCGCCCCGCCGCCCACCCGGTTGATTTCCTCCTTCGAGACGGTGAGGTCGCCCTCGGAGACCCGCAGGGTGATCCTGGCTACTGAGGCCAGCGGACGGATGATCGTCCGCTCGAGCCAGGAGAGCGCCACCCAGAGAATGAGGAGACAGACCAGCGCGAAGACGGTGAGCTGATAGACGAGCGGC
>JBGPVQ010000259.1:0-4713 GCA_041491785.1 Gemmatimonadota bacterium
GCCGCCGCGGCAAGGTTGACCGCCGCCAGGCGATCGTTTCGCTCGACTCCGTACCCTTCGGAGTAGATCAGCCCAAGGTTTCGTTGCGCGATGGTACTGGTATCCGCCTCCTTGGTGCAGTACCGGAAGGCGAGGACCCACTCCGCCGCGACGAAGGCGGCCTCGCAAGTGACGGGAGCGGGCGGCGGTGCCATCGCAGTGAGCGCGCTATCGGTCGGCGCGGTGCGCTGCGGAGTCCCCTGCCGGACGGGAAACGTCAGCCGGCGGCCGCTGTCGGGCCGCCGTGCGGCAGTGCTATCGGGCGGCGCCGGTGGCGCGGCCGGCGCGGGCGCCGGCGTGAACAGCCCGGCGCGGCTGGCACCGTACACGCCGCCGCCCAGAACCAGCGCCCAGATGCCCGCCGCGATCCACGGCCGCCGGCGCTGGGGGATGTTGAACTTCGACTTCCGCACCACCTTTCCGCCCTCGCTCGGGGTCACCAGCTCGCCCCGCAGGGACCGCGCGAACGCATCCATCGAGGCAAAGCGGAGCTTCAATTCCTTGCGCAGCGCCTGGTGAATCGTGGCGGAGATCTCGGGCGGGATGTCGCGCAGGATCCGGGAGAGCGGGACCGCCTCCTCCAGCAGCTGCTTGGCCATGATCTCGCGCACGTTGTCGCCCTCGAACGGCACCCGTCCCGCCAGCATCTGGTAGCCCACGACCGCGAGCGAGTACTGGTCGCTCCGAGCGTCGGGGGCCCCGCTTCCGATGGCCTGCTCGGGGCTCATGTACTGTGGCGTGCCGATCACCACGCCGGTGCCGGTGAGCGAGTGCTCCAGGCTGGGGTCCATCGCCTTGGCGATTCCGAAGTCCATCAGGAGAACCCGGCGGGTCTTCCCGTCGATCATCAGGTTCTCCGGTTTGATGTCGCGATGGACCACGCCCGCCTCGTGCGCCGCCTGCAGCGCCTCGGCCGCCTCGAGGAGAATTCGCCGCGCCTCGGCCACCGGCAGCCGGTGCTCTCGCGCCAGCACGCTCTTGAGGGTTTCCCCCTGCACCAGCGGCATGAGGAGCCACAGAATGCCGTCGGCCTCGCCGACATCGTAGACCGGGACGATATGGGTGTTCTGGAGCGCGCCGACTGCTTCCGCTTCGCGGCGGAACCGGGAGACCAACGCATCGGTGAGGATGAGATCGGGGCGGAGCACCTTGAGCGCGAGCTCGCGCTTCAGGCGCACATCGCGGACGGTGAAGACTTCCGCGTAGCCGCCGCGGCCAAGCAGCCGGCCGAGCACGAAGTTGGGGCCCAGCGCCGCCTGCAACCGCTCCGGGGCGAGCTCGTAGCTCGTCGCCAGGTCTCCAGAGAAGCGGCTGGCTCCCAGGAGAGTGTCACCCAGGATCGGCGACGCTGCGGAAGCGCCGCAGACCGGACAGAACGTCGCGTCAGTGGGGATCGGGTTGTCGCAGGAAGAACAGGCACGGGTGGTCAAGTCTTGCGCTTCGCCACCTCCTTCCGGGCTTCCTCGTGACCCTGGTCCGCCGCCTTCTTGAGCCATGCATATCCGAGGGAGTCCGACTTCTGCGCGCCCTTCCCTTTGAGGTACGCCATGCCCAGCCCGTACTGCCCGTCCTTGTTTCCCTTCTCGGCCGCCAGGGTGAACCACTTCACCGCCTCGACCTCGTCCTTGTCCGCGCCCCTCCCACGATTGTACATGTCGCCGACCCTCGCCTGGGCCGCCACGTCACCCTTCTCGGCGGCCTTCTTGTACCAGAAAAAGGCCTCCTTATCGCTCTTTTTGGCGCCCAGTCCCTGCTCGAAGCGTTCCGCCAGTACCGTCCAGGCCGGCAGGTAATCCGCCTCGGCGGCCTGCTTGATCTTGGCCGTCGCGTCGAGTTCGTTCTGCGGAAGGCCCTTGCCGAGGTGGAGCAGCTGGCCCAGCCGAAGCACCGAGGGAAGATCGCCGGCGTCCGCCGCCTTCCGGTACCAGCTCACCGCCTCGGCGTCGTGCCCGGGAACCTGGCTGCGGTCGTAGAGACCGGCGAGCAGCCGCTCGGCGGAAACATTTCCCCGGCCGGCCTCTTCGGTGCAGACCCGGAAGGCGACGTCACGATCGTCACCGCCCGCCGCCACCGCGCAGGTCGGTCCGGTGGATCGGGCTGCGGCCGATGCCGGCGCACTGGGGGGCGTCGCGGGCTTCGGGGCACCAGTGGTGCCGGTCGAGGTTCGTCGCCGCGCATCCGGGGCGGTGCCTTTCGCCGGCGGAGCAGGGGCGGCGGTGGCTGGCGCCGGCGCGGGAGGCGGAGGCGGGGTGGGGGTGACACTCGCCGTTCGGATGCTGTCGGACGACGGTGGGGGGACCGGCGCCACCGGGGCTGCGGTTCCGGTCTTGGCCGCGCCGCCCGCAAGTTCAGCGGCAGGGGGCCGCCGGATCAAGGCGGCAACGATCGCCACCACCGCGAGTCCGCCCGCCCCGGCCAGGATCCAGCGTACCGGGCTCTGCTTCTTTGTGGGTGCCACGGCGGCGCTGGAGGACCGGGGATCCTCCGCGGTCGTTGCCTCGATAGCCCCGGCAAACGCCTCGATGTCCGGGTAGCGGTCGGACGGCTCCTTGGCCATGCCCTTGGAAACCGCGGCCATCAGCGCCTCGGGTACCTCGGGAACCAGCTCCCGCATCGACCGCGGCGATTCCATCATCTGCTTGAAGAGAATCGCTCGAGTGTTCTCGCCCTCGAACGGCACCGCGCCGGTGAGCATGTGATAGCCGACCACGGCGAGGGAGTAGATGTCGGTGCGATGATCGAGATGGGGGTCGCCGCTAGCCTGCTCCGGACTCATGTAGTGGGGCGTGCCCACGATGGTGCCGCTCGAGGTCAGCGTGCTGTCACCCGCCGCGTCCATCATCTTGGCGATGCCGAAGTCCATGAGGAGTACCCGGCGCCCCTTGCCCTCCACCATGATGTTCTCGGGCTTGATGTCGCGGTGCACGACGCCTGCTTCGTGCGCCGAGGCGAGGGCTCCGGCGGCCTCGAGGAGGATGCGCCGCGCTTCGGCAATCGGGCGGCGGCCGTCGCGCACCAGCAGCGCCTTCAGGCTCTCGCCCTTGATGAGCGGCATCAGGATGTACATGATGCCTTCGGCCTCGCCGATATCGTAAATCGGAACGATGTGCGGATGCCGGAGGTTGGCGACCGCCTCGGCCTCCCGGCGGAATCGCGCCAGCAGGGTCTCCGAAACCACCAGATCGGGTCGCAACGCCTTCAAGGCCAGGTCGCGCTTCAGCCAGAGATCGCGGACCTTGAAGACCTCGGCGAACCCCCCGCGCCCGATCAGGCCCTGCAGCTCGTAGTGCTTCCCGAGTGATTCCTGGAGCTTTCTGATGAGGTCGGCCGACGCGGTGGGCGCAGGGGCTACCCCGTCGGGAATGGAGATCTCGCCGGTAAGGCGATCGATCGCCGGAGGCGTGGCCGACCCGCACACGTAGCAGTATGCCGCCAGCTCCGGGAGCTGGGTATTACAGGACGGGCACAGGCGGGTTGCGGACGACAGGGGGGGCTCCGGAGCCGGAAGTTGAACTCTAACACATACCGCTCTCAGGAGTGAGGGTCAATGGCGTTCCCGATCTCGTCGCAAGCTGTCGTATATTCATACACCACAAGGAGTTCCGATCTGAGCCGGTGCAGCAAGGACAGGGGGTCATCCGACCGGCCAGTGAAAGCAGAGGCAGTACCCGTCCGGATCAGAAAACGAGATCCCCTTGAAGCCGTAGGACGTGATGCTCGGTTCCTTCAGGGCCACGCCCTTCGCGCGCAGGTGACTGTAGGCCGCGTCCACGTCCGGGCAACCGAAATAGACCGCTGTATCACCGTGGCCGGCGACCCGAGAGGGATCTGGGACCGGCGGCCGGTCGTGGGCCTCATACGCCGTGTTGAGCATCAACTCGGAGCCATTAAGCCGGAGCAGTACCCAGTCGAAGTTGTCTGCCGGCTTGCCGTCGGTGGTCACGACTTCGAAGCCAAGCTGGTCGCGGTAGAAGTGCATCGACGTCGGCATGTCGAACACCTGAAACAGCGGAGCCATCCCTCGAATCTCAATGGCCATGGAAACCTCTCTGCGGGTTCGCCATGCTCTTCCGATGCGAAGCGAGCAGCTGGTCCACCGCCGCGTGGCCCGATGGGAATTTCACTGCGTTCGCCGACGCCCCCGCATCGAGCAGCATCTTGACCGACTCGGGCGAGCACCGCTCGCTCCAGTACGAATCCACACAGGCCTTGACGGCGAGGGCCAGCGGCGTCCGGCCCTTGGCGTCCGGCAGGTCGACCGGCGATCCGCGCGCGATCAGGAGCTTCACGACGGCAGGCCGGGCGCGCCACGCCGCGACATGAATGGCGAGGCTGTTCTTCGGCTGGTCGTGGTAACCGTCGCCCTCGGTGAAGGGCGCTGCGACGTCCACGCCTAGATCGAGAAGCTGCCGGACACCGGGCGGGTTGTCGGTGCCGGCGAACTTCGCCAGCAGGTCGCCCCCCATCGCCCGGACCTCGCCGACCAGGTGCGGCGCGCCGCCCTGGCGATGGCCGTCAACCCTTCTTTCTCCCGCGTCGGATCGGCTCCATGATCGAGGAGCAGTGCGATCATCTCGAGGCTGTTGTCGCGCGCGAGTGCGTGATGGATGGGGCTCCATCCCCGGCTTCGTTCGAGATTCGGCTGCGCTCCGTGCTCGAGGAGCCACTTGGCGC
>JBGPVQ010000260.1:0-4702 GCA_041491785.1 Gemmatimonadota bacterium
CATTCCTCTGCCGAGCCGGCTGGCGGCGAGGTAGTTGATGATTTGGCTTTCCTCCCTGGGTGTCAATCGCTCGATCGCTTTGAGCTCGACCAACACCCTCCCGAAGCAAATGAAGTCAGTGCGATACCGCGGGCTCAGACGTGCACCTTTGTAATAGACGGGCAGATCCACCTCACGCACAAAGGGTATGGCTCGGGTACCGAGCTCACACTCCAAGGCGGACTGATAAACTGGTTCGAGAAATCGCGACCCCAGGATCCGGTGCACCTCCATCGCGGCGTAGATGATGGCGTAGGTTTGTTGATCTCTTCGATCATCCTCCCGTAAGCCCACCCTCTGTGTCATCTGTGAAGTCTGTGGGCAAGCAGTTCCGGCATCGAAATCAATTCGTGCGCTCCGTACCGCTCCAACGCACCCATCAGGGGTTCTTCGGCCAATCCCCCAGCCACGCGACAGTCCGGCAGAAGGCCGCTTCGCCACCTCGGAATTTCCACGGGAAGCAGCCGACGATGCATCGCTTGTTCTGCAGCTCCGGCGCGTCGATCTCGCCACCCACGTTCTCGATGTGCATACAGTCCTTGGGGAAGAGCGCGTTGTGGGTCAGCTGGTACGCCGAGTCGGGGAACATCTTCTCCACTCCCTTTTTGCCGCCGAACTTCGCCTCCGCCTTCGCCCGGACCCGTTCGTAGTGGTTGTGCATTCCCTTCCCGAGGAACCGGCCGATCGGAAGGTTCATCGGGTGATCGGTGGAAACGCAGTCCACCCCCCACACGTGAATGCCCTTCTTGAGCAGCCACGGCACCATGTCGGGATGCGCGCCCGGGTGCATGTGGATGTAACGCTCTGCGTCGGGCTCCGCCCCGAACTGTGAGTGCCGGTGAAAGCCGGTGTGGAGGATCAGCAGATCACCTTTCTTGATCTTCACCCGCTTCTCGATCATCTGCGGCGTGTAGACTGCCAGGTCGCCCATCTCGTCGCGGAGATCCACGATCGCCCCGGGGCCGCAGAGCCACTCCATCGGGATTTCGTCGATGGTCCGGCCCGCGGTGACGAAGTGGCGCGGGGCGTCAAGGTGGGTGCCCATGTGGTTCGAGGTCTGGATGTACTGCGCGTTGACGCCGTGCTCAGCCTTCCGCTTGATGTACTTCACCTCGAACGGCGGATAGTAGGGCCAGAAAGAGACTTCCTGGTTGAGCGGCTGGGACAGGTCGTACGTGCGCATTCAGGCCTCCGTTGGTTTCCCGCGAGCCCGCGCGAAGGCGCGAACCAGTGCCCGGGCGGTGAGCACCCGCGTGAGCTGTCTGCGGTACACCGCCGACGCATGGATGTCGGAAGGTGGGTCGATTTCCTCCTGCGCCGCGATCCTCGCCGCCTCGTGCACGGCGTCGACCGTGGGCTGCCGGCCCTGCAGCGCCGCGGCCGTCCGTCCCGCCAGCACCGGGCCCTCGCCCACACTCAACAGCGCAATCCGCGACCCCGCGCAGCGCCCCGCGTCGTCGAGCGTCACGGCCACCGCCACACCCACCAGCGCGTAATCGCCGTGGCGCCGCGCCATCTCCTCGAACGCCCAGCCGGATCGCGGCGCCGGCGCCGGCAATTCGACTGCGGTGACCAGCTCGCCCGGCTGGAGCATCGTGGCAAAGAGGCCCGTGAAGAACTGCTCCGCGGGCACCCGCCGCTCGCCGGTCGGACCCCGCATCACGATTCCCGCTTCCAGCGCCACCATCACCGCCGGCAGCTCCGCGGCCGGGTCGGCGTGAGCAAGGCTCCCACCCACGGTGCCCCGGTTCCGGATCTGGGGATGGGCCACGAACGGCATCGTTTCCGCGAGGAGCGGCGCCCGCTGGGCGATGAGCGTACTCCGTTCCACCGCACGGTGACGGGTCATCGCGCCGAGCCGCACCCCGCCTCCATCGGTGGCCGAGATCCCCGCCAGCACGTCCAGCGCGTTCAAGTCCACCAATGCAGCCGGGGCGGCCAGGCGGAAGTTCATCGCGGGAATCAAACTCTGCCCGCCGGCAAGGGGCTTGGCATCGGGATACTCGGCGAGAAGCGCGAGGGCCTCCTCCACGGTCCGCGGGCAGTGGTAGTCGAACGCCGCCGGCTTCATGCGGCGCCTCCCTCCAGCCGGCGCTCCAGCTCCCGGCTCATCGCCTCGAGTCCCTGGCGAAGCAGAAGGCGGCTTACCGAATCGAGCAGGCGTTGGCCCAGCGAGGCGATCTTACCACCCACTTGAAGGTCCGCCTGGTAGGTCATGACCGTGCCGCCGCCGTCGGGTGCCAGGGTCACCGCGGCCTTTCCGCGGGTGAACCCGAACCGCCCCTTCCCGTCGATATGCATCGTGTAGCGCTCCGGGACAGCCTGGTCCGAGAGCGTGATCGCCACCTCGAACTCCGCCGCGGTGATCGGCCCGATGCCAATGCGCATCTTGCCCTCGTATCGGTCGTCGGCCACTCGCGCCATGGTCGTACTGCCCGGCATCGTCTTGGCGAGCACCTCGGGATCGAGCAGCAGTCCCCACACCACCTGGCGCGGCCCGGGGAATGTGTGGGTTCCTTCGACGATCATTTCGATCCGCCCCGGGAGGCGGCGAGGAGCAACTCGAACAGCTTGCCGGGGCTGAGCGGAATCTCGGTAATCTCGAGCCCGCTTCCCGCCAGCGCGTCCTCCACCGCCTGCGCGAACGCGGCGCCGGTGGGAATCGCCCCCGCCTCGCCCACCCCCTTGGTGCCAAGCGGATTGAGCGGCGACGGCGTTGCGACGTGCGCCAGCTCCACCGTCGGCACGTCGAGCGCGGTGGGGAGCAGATAGTCCATGAAGGAGGCGTTGAGCAGCTGGCCGTTCTCGTCGAAGATGAGCTGCTCGTAGAAGGCGTTGCCGATCCCGTGGGCCACCCCGCCCTGCACCTGCCCCTCCACCACCATCGGGTTGATCACCACCCCGCAATCATGCACCACCACGTAGCGCAGGATCTCCACATTTGCGGTCTCCGGATCCACCTCGACGATCATCGCGTGGACGCCGCTCGCCGCGTTGCCGCGGTCGGGACCGAAATAGGCTGTGGCCTCGAGCCCCGGCTCGGTGCCGGGCGTCACCGCGCCGCGGAGCGGATTGGCCTCGCGCGCCAGGTCACCCAGCGAAATGGCGCGCTCGGGCGTCTTCGCGGGGTAGACGCGGCCGCCCTCCAGCACCAGTGCGGCCTCCGGGACTTCGAGGAGCCGCGCTGCGTGGGTGAGAATCTTCTCCCGCACCTTGAGCGCCGCCGCGTGACAGGCATTCCCCGCCACCACCGCGCCCCGGCTCGCGAAGGTGCCGGTGCCCCAGTTGAACTCCCGGGTGTCGCCGGTGCTCACCTGCACCTTTGCCACGTCCACGCCGAGCCCGTCGGCCACCAGTTGCGCAAAGGTGGTGAAGTGACCCTGCCCCTGGGTCCCCACCCCCGTCGCCAGTCGCACCATCCCGCTCGGCTCGACCGTCACCCGCGCGCCCTCGTACGGCCCGATGCCGGTGCCTTCGATGTAGGACACCAGCCCCAGTCCGACGTGCCGCCCCTCCCGGGTCAGCCGGGGTTGCTCCTCCTTCACGAACTTCTCGTAGCCGATCATCGCGACCGCCTTCTCCAGCGCCTCCTGATAGTTGCCGCTGTCGTATACCAGCGGCCGGAAGTCCTGGAAGAGGATTTCGTGATTGTAGGGAAAGGCGTCGGCGGGTATCAGGTTTCGGCGGCGGATCTCCACCCGATCCAGGCCCAGCTCGCGCGCGGCGAAGTCGAGAAGCCGCTCCATCACGAAGACGCCGTGCTGCCGGCCGGCGCCCCGCACCGGGGTCACGATCGGCCGGTTGGTGAACACCGCGGTGAACTCGCTGTCGTAGTTGGGCACCACGTAGGGCCCGAGCAGCGTGCACTGGCTGTTGATCGGCACCGTGAGCCCGTAGGGGTCGTACGCGCCGGTGTCGTGCAGAAATTTGTCGCGCACGCCGAGGATCCGTCCGTCCCGGTCCACCGCCAGCTCGGCATCATGGATCTGGAGCCGCTCCTGCGTGGTGGCGTAGAAGTTCTCCCGGCGGTCCTCAATCCACTTGATCGGCCGGCCGAGCCGCATCGCCACCCAGGGAACCAGGACCTCCTCCGGGTAGAACATCATGATTTTGGGTCCGAATCCGCCGCCGATGAACGGTGCGATCACCCGCACCTGCGACTCCCCAAGGCCCAGCATCACGGCGAGCCCGTTCCGGATCGGGATCGGCGCCTGGGTCGTATCCCAGACGGTGAGCTCTTCGGCGCGCGCGTCCCATTGGGCCACGACGCCCCGGTTCTCGATCGCTGCGGAGGCCCCGCGATCGTAGTGGAACCGCCGCGCAACGACGGCCGCGGCCCTCACCCGCGCCGAGGCATAGTCTCCCTTAGTCTGGTGCACGTGGGCGGCGAGGTTGGTGCCGAATTGCTCATGGACCAGCGCGGTACCCGCGGCGAGCGCCGCCTCCAGGTCGGACACCGCCGGCAGTGGATCGAACTCCACCACGATGTCCTCGAGCGCGTCTTCCGCGATGTAACGACTCTCCGCCACCACCATTGCCAGCGGTTCGCCCGCATGGCGCACCTTGTCGCGTGCCAGCGGCACCTGGGTTGCCGCGTGAAATACCAGGCCCGGCACCGGCGGCGGCGGGACCAGGAGCGGTCCCGGCTTCCAGTAGTCACCCA
>JBGPVQ010000261.1:0-4694 GCA_041491785.1 Gemmatimonadota bacterium
CGACGGCGTCCAACGTCCCCGACAGCTGTTTCTGCCCGCGATGGTGCCCATCTGCGCGGTGAGGCAGCTCCGCGCCCCGGACGACGCTCCGGCGAGCAGGCGCGTCATGCCGTTGGCGATGGCGCTGTCCGGCGCCGAGGCCGGACTGTAGACGTAGGCGCGGTCGTTCCGCGATCCGTCGCCATTGATGTCCCCGCCCACCAGCGGAGTGTAGGGGCTCCCCGACGTGAGCCGGCCGATCGCGGTCAGCTCGATGGCGTCGGTGGCCGGCCAGGTCATGGTGGTAAGGAACGAATGTCGGCGCTCGAAATCACTGGTGGCCCACTCGCGGTCATTCGGGTTGAACCCCGCCGTCTGCCCCGCGAAGCCGCGCTGTCCGCCGCCCTCCGAGGAGGAAGACTGGTCCCGCGCGCGGGAGAAAGTGTACGACGCGTTGACCTGGATACCGTTCCTGGTGATCCCGTTCGCCGAGAAAGTTACCGAGCCGGAGCGGGAGCCCAGCTTCGAATCGAGCAGCAGCACCTGACCGAACCGGGCATCGCGCCGGGACCCGGCGAGGGGCGACACCCCCGAGTTCGGATCGATGAGGCCGGCCGGCACGAATACGGGACGCCCGCCCTCCGCGGCCAGGGTGAACTGCTGGCCTCCCAGGTTGCGATCGGTGTAGCCGGACTGGCTCACGCCGCGCGCAAAGCTGAAATCCAGGCCCAGGGTCCACATCCCGGTACGGTGCTGGGCCCCGAGCGAGGCGCGCCAGGCACGCGGCGCGCCGAACGACGGCTCGAACACGGTGACCTGGGGACTCTGGGTCGGGAGCTGGGTGCTGCCGCCCCCCGGGCACGCGGTGGGAATGCTCCATGGATCCTGGTTGTACCCGCGCCAGTCGGGCACCGGCACGTTGGGCCCGACGCAGGTCAGCTGCAGCTCCGCGGCGGGGAGTCCGGTCGCCGACTGGGCCGCCGCGGCGAGCGCCGTAGGAATCGGACTTCGAAAGTCGCCGAAGCCGCCCCGCAGGGTGAGCTTGGGGGGCGTGAAGGGCTGTTCCCGGTTGGCGCCCACCGTGAGGGTGAAGCCGACGCGCGGGCTTAGGTGGGTCTCTTGCGGCGACCGGTCGGTCCGGAAGCCGAACACGTCGTTCACCGTGGCGTTGTAGGCGGGCGGGTTCCCGAACCGGGAGTGCTCGAGCCGCCCGCCGTAGACGACCTGCAGCGCCTCGTTGGGCCGCCAGGTATCGCCGAAGTAGAGCGCCGAATTGACGCTGGTGCTGGCGCGGTCGGTGGCGCGGAGCGTCCGGGTGAAGCTCGTGGGATGATCGCTCTCGAGGTCGGCGAGGGAATTGAAGGAGAACGTGCCGGTGAGGTTCGCGGCCACCACCTGACTCGACGAGGAGCGGTTGAACAGGAGCCCCGCCTTGAGCCGATGATTCCGATTTCCTGGGAGGATGGAGAGCTCCTCGGAGAGCTCGATGCTGTTGCTGGAACGTCGCTGCGCCAGTCCCGAGTTCCCGCCGAAGCTCAAGTTCGACACGCTCTGGGAGCCGTTGTCGAGTGAGGAGACGACCTGCACTCGGCCCTGGGGCAGGTCGTTGAACGCGGTGCCGCTGTTCGAGGTGCCGGAGAGATAGGCGCGCAGCTCGTTGATGACCTTGGTTCCGAAGCGGGAGCTCAGGGTGGCCATCCCGCCGCCGCCCGCCGACTGGGTGGTGCCGCCCGCCGCCGGAACCGACAGCGCTCCCACGCCGGTCGGCCGGCTCCGGTTGTGGCGGTAGTCGCCGCGCACGGTCAGAGTCTGGCTGTTCGACAGCATGAAATCGAATCGCGCGATCGAAGAGAAATCGTTGGTGGAGCGGTTGGCCAGGCTGTCGTCGGTCGCCAGCGGGAGTCCGGTCCGGCTCAGGAAGTTCAGGAAATGTGCGGCGGAATCGGGCTGGAGCCCCAGGCGGGTGAGCGACGCGGAGGAGGCGCTGAGCAGCGACTGAAGCCCATCATCGCGGAGCCTGCCCTGCCCGGAGAGGAAGTAAAACGCTTTGTCCTTGACGATCGGTCCGCCGGCACCGCCGGAGAGCTGATGCTGGGTGTACCCCTGTGCGAACGGGGAGGCTTCCCCGGTGGAGATGGCCAGGCTCTTGTCCCGGAGCGAATAGTTGCCCGTGCCGGCGACGGCGTTGGTGCCGCTCATCGTGGTCGAAGCGATCTGGCCCCCGCTGAACTGGCCCCGCGCCACGTCGTAACTGTTGGTGATGACCCGGGTGTTCCGCACCGCGTCCTGCGGCACGCTCGAGCCGCCGAAGGTGAGCCCGTCCAGGGTGACGCTGTTGGCCGAAGGGCGCTGGCCCGCTACCGAGAATCCCGCCGCCGTGGAGTCGCTGCCGGAAATCGAGACCACCCCCGGCGCCAGCGTCGCCAGGATGGTCAGGTCGCTCGCGTCCAGCGGCAGCTTGGCCAGCTGGGTCGCGTTGAGCACCCGTTCGGTACTCCCCGGCGCGGGGGGGCCTCCGCCCTGATCCACCCGCGGGCCGCGGCTGCCGCGTACCGCGATCTCGTCCAGCCGGGCCACCGGCGCGCCCAGGGTGATGTTGGTAACCAGCCGGTCCTCATCGGCCTGGCGAGCGATCGTCCGCATGGTCGGCGTCTTGCCGATGGCCCGCACGATCAGCCGGTACTCTCCCCCGCCGTCCGGGAAGAGGATGGTATATCGCCCGCGCGGGTCGGTCTTTGCGGAGCGGGTGATGCGGGTCTCCAGCGACATCGCTTCGATCACCGCGTCGGCGACCGGCTGCCCGGACCCGTCTTTCACCACGCCGGTGAGCACGTCGGTCGTGCTCCCCACCTGCGCGAAGAGCGGCCGGGCCACCGGCGCGCACGCCAGCAGGCCGAACAGCAGTGCGATGCGAAACCTCCTCATCTACTGTCCCCCTGTGGCGGGATCGTAGACCCGGTGCAGGTCGACCGGACGGGGAAGCTGGCCCCCGCTCACTTTCACCTCGACGATGAGCTGCTTGGAGGCGGGGTCGATCGAGTAAGTCTCCCGGATGCTGCCCAGGCTGCCGAGCTTTCGCTCGATGGTCAGCTTGGCATCCTTCCACTTGGCGGTGATCTCCAGCGTTTCCTCGTTCAGCAGCGGCTCGCTTTCCTTGCGGCCGTCCGGATGGTAGGTCCTGGGCTGGCCGCTCGGATCGGAAATCGTGATCGTCGAATCGCGCTGGACTACCACCAGCTCCGGCAGCGCTCGCATATACATCAGGAGCGGGCTCATGCCGAAGCCGCCTCCGGAACGGGCTCCACCGCTCTCCCCGCCGGTCGGGCGAGCCCCCTCCGCCCCTCCGCTGCCGCCGGCGCCTCCTCCCGCTCCCCCACCTCGGCCCGCACCCCCGCCCCCGCGCCCGGAGCCTCCGCCGGCCCGGGAGCGGTCTCGAAGTTCCTCGGTGATGGCGGGGGCGTCGGAACTGGCCGACCGCATCCTGTCACCGGAGCGGTCGCTCTTCTCCACGTTCAGCTTCCAAGTACCGGCCAGGGCGGCCGCCTGGCCCTGGGCCGCCTGCGCCATGATTGTGGTCAACACGCCGAGGCAAAGGGCGAGCACGGGGTGGCGCATTGTTCGGCTCCGGGTATCACGGTGGTTCGAATGCTAGACGGCTCCGCCCGACTCTCTGTTAACGCTCAGGGAGGTCAGAACGTTGTACGGGGGACCCGGCGACCCCCATGCCCTGCGCGCAGTCAAAACCGCAGCACCGCCGATCCGCTCAGGCTCCGCCCCAACCCGGGAAAGCCGTACACCGGCTCATACCGGGTGTTGGTGAGATTCTCCATCCGCGCGCGGAGGGTGAACCGCGTGCTCACGTCGTACGACCCGTACAAACGGGCGACCGCATAGTCCCCCGGATCGACCCGCTTTGACGGAAAGCTGTTGAAATCGGCGTCCTGCCGGTTTGCCACCACCGCGAGGCCCGCTCCGATCACGCCGCGCGGCGTAACCGCGATGCCGGCGTCGGCGCCGAGCGTATGCCGGGGCCGGCGGATCAACCGGGCGAGCGAGGGATCCACCTCCGAGAGGCTGGTGGCGGAAAGCAGCGTGTAGGCCAGTCTCGCATCGACCGGCCCCGCCTCGACCCGCCCGCTCACCTCGAGCCCCGAGGTGCGGGCCCGATCGATGTTCACGTTGCGCCCGAGGGCGGGGAACGGGGCGCTCTCGAATCCGATCAGGTCCCGGAGCGCGTTATGGAAATACGTCGCGCCGATCGCGCCGCGGCCCCCGAAGAGCATCTGATCCACCCCGGCATCCCAGCCGCGTGAACGCTCCGGGCGGATACCCGGATTGGGATTCTGGAATCCGCTGCCAAATCGGGCCGCCAGGCTCGGGGGCATGAATCCGGTTCCGTAGGAGCCACGCAGCTTGGTCCCACCGCTCCCGACCCGCCACGCCGCTGTCATGCGATAGGTCCACGCCGACGCAAAGGTGTTGTAGTCGTCGCTTCGAACCCCGGCGGTGACGGTGACCGCCGAGAGCGGAGTCAGCTGCGCCTCGGCGTAGAGGCCGAGGAGCCGCTCGTCCTGAGGCGCGCCGCCGCTCCACACCGTGCTCCATTCCCGATTGGCGCCCGCGACCAGCACCGCCGCCGCTCCCAGCGGGATGCTGTTCTGCCAATCGAGCACCCAGCGGGAATTGCTCAGCGTGAACGCCGACTCGGGACTGCC